>JAJYGL010000133.1:5250-12560 GCA_021790625.1 Pseudomonadota bacterium
CCAATATTCAAGCCGTTCACGGCGCCATCCACTGGCACGGGGAAAACCTGCTTGCCCTGCCGGAATCCCGTATGCGCCAACTGCGCGGCGGTGCCATCGGCATGGTATTTCAGGAAGCCTTGACCGGCCTCAACCCGGTACTGACACTGGGCGAACAGATTATGGAAGCGCTACGTCTGCACCGTAAACTTCGTGGCCAACCACTACGCGAGGCCGCGAGTGAATTATTGCATGCCGTGGGCATTGCCGAGCCACAACGCCGTTTGCAAGATTACCCGCTTCATATTTCTGGCGGTATGAAACAACGGGTAATGATAGCCATGGCGCTAGCGGGCAACCCACAACTGCTGATTGCCGACGAACCTACGACAGCACTCGACGTGACAGTGCAAGCGCAAGTATTGAATCTGTTACGCGAAATTCAACGCCAGCGCAACATGGGCATGCTGCTGATTACCCATGATATTGGCGTAGCAGCGGCAATGGCAGATCATATCGGCGTACTCTACGCTGGCGAATTGATGGAAATCGCCCCCCGCGACAGATTCTTTCAACAGGCAACACATCCTTACAGTCAAAAGCTGTTTGCTGCTCTACCGCAGTACGGGCAACTACTGAGCATTCCAGGGCAAGTCCCCGCACCAGAAGAAAAAACCACCGGTTGTCGCTTTTCCCCGCGCTGCCATCTGGCAGACGATATCTGTCATCAGCAAACGCCGGACTGGACCTGGCTTGTTACCGGGCACGGCATTCGCTGCCATCACCCTGACCTGAATTTTTCTGTCCATCCTGCGTTCGACACAACGCTATTCGCAACGCCATCGACCAGCGCAACGCAGCAACTGACCGTCAAAAATCTGACTGTCCGCTTTCCCGTGCGCGCATCCGGATGGTGGCCTGCAACACAACACATGACCGTCGTCGATGATATCAATCTCACGCTGGCGCAACGCGAGACGCTAGCGCTGGTTGGCGAATCCGGTTGTGGAAAAACGACACTGGGCAAGGCCATCCTGCACCTTGTGCCGTCTTCTTCCGGCAGCATCGAACTGGGCGGAAAAACATACGACGCCCGCAAGCCGTGGTCGAATAGCCAGCGCGCGCAGATACAGATGGTCTTTCAAGATCCATTCGCCTCACTCAATCCGCGCCACACCATCCGGCAAATTCTGGAAGAAGGCATGCTGGCGCTTAATACCATGCCAGATGATGCAAGCCGACGCGACTGGCTGAAAATATTGATGCAACGCAGTGGACTGCCCGAGCAAGCTCTCGCCCGCTATCCACACGAATTCTCTGGCGGTCAACGCCAACGCATCGCCATTGCCCGTGCGCTGGCAGTCAAACCCAAGCTACTGATTTGCGACGAGCCCACCAGCGCGCTCGACGTGTCGATACAGGCGCAAATCATTCAGCTGTTGCGCGACATCCAGCAAGACATGGGCTTGGGTTTACTATTCATTACCCACAACCTGCCACTCGCCCAGCAGATAGCGCATCGCACGGCAGTCATGTATCTTGGCCGTATCGTGGAAAGCGGTGACAGCCAGCGCATCGCCCAGCAACCCGCCCACCCCTACACGCAAGCCCTGTTATCCGCCATACCCGACCTGTCCACCAAACTGCCCACCGGATTGGCAGGCGAAGCCGCCTCCGCACTGCACCCGCCAACCGGTTGTCACTTCCATCCGCGTTGCGCCCATGCCGACACGCTATGCCAAATCCACTATCCAGAAACCCGTGAACTGCCGGATGGACGAATGATACGCTGCCATCACCCGCTGTACAGCATTTAACCCGCAACGCGGCCCATGGCAAAATAAATCAACGGTTGGTGCTCAATGAAAATTAAAAAATCATGTTGTTTTATGCGAAGAAACATACTCGCGCAGAACCTCATCCATGCGGGTTTGCCAGCCAGAACCAGTAGCGCGAAAATAAGCCAGTACCTCAGGGCTATATCGAACAGCCACTTGCTCCTTGATTGGTTGTTTGTTTGGTCCACGGGTACGACGTACAGCAACCTCTTTCCGCAGTTCGTCCATCGAATGAGTTACAAAAGCATCATTCCAATCATCCAGTTGTGTGACTGGAGCATCATTTGCAGAAACGCGTCCATGCTTCACATTCATGTTTTTCTGCCTTTCTCGCCGAAATAATATGTGGCCATTCGTCATTGCCCGGCGTCCAAACAACAAACAGCATTTCCCCCATGTGCCAACCAATACTCTGAAAGCGCAATTCTCCATAAGCTGCCCGAGCATCTTCACGGGTTAACAAATCCGCATCAAAAAAACCAGATAGCGCAGCAAAATCAACACCATGCTTAACAATATTCGCTTGGCACTTAGCTTCATCGAAGGTAATCATCGTCAAATCGTAAATGCACCATGACAGAAAGTCAAGACAAATTGTAGATGCAAATAAATAGTGAAAAATAATTCCTCGATAAACCACGTTACGGGCCAAATCGGGAAGATCGCGACGCGTACGGCGCAGGTCGTAGCCGGGACTTTGACACCAAGCCGCATAGACGCGCGAGCGCCCGATTTGACCGCAACCGTTAGGCCACCATCGCGACCATGTGGAAATAGATCAGCGCTTCCCTAAGCCGCAGTTTTGCATGGCACCAGCGCAGCAGCATCGCCCGCTACCCGCTCTCCGGCAATGGGCCACGCAGTTGACGCAACAGCATACGGCCCCAGTAACCGGTAAACTCTCCACGTTCTTCAAGGAAGCGCCGTGGCAATGCTTGCCAACCCAAACGGGGATAGCGATGATGCGTGGCATGATAGTTGAAATGTAACAACAGCGATGAAACCAAAGCCGGCAGCCGCGGCGTTGATACCGAATGACCATCCAGCGCCGTGGCATAGTGATACAGATTGTCATGCAACGAAATCAGCACAGCCCGACCAAATAGCATCAACGCCAGAATCCACCATCTCGCGCCCCAGGTGATAAAAGCCATTCCCCACAACGATAGGGTAAAAAAAGCATCCAGACGAACTTCGAACAACACGGCGACGCGCCCGCTCACTGCATCGACAATACGTCCGGTCAGTCCCGCTTTATCATCCAGACGCCGACGCAGGGCACGCAACACTGGCAAAGGCAACCAGAACAACAACAAAGCCAATATCTCCGCCAGATACAACCCGCCCAACAAAACAGCATAGTAGGACAGTGCTGCCCGGACACGCGTCCGTTGCCGCGCATCATAGATTTCAGACCTGTCTTGGGTCTGGCGGTTGTAACGATGGTGTAACAGATGACCAGCACGCAGTACGCGGTATGGTGCGCCAAACAGGATCGCCAATACGCGGCCCGCCGCCTGATCGAAACGATACCGTCCCGTCAGAACACCATGCATGCACTCGTGAATGAGCGCCCATAACGGCAGGCTCAACAAGATGGCCGGCGCCATCAAACAACCCAACATGGCACTACTTGCCACCAGTCGCGGCAACACAAACAGAAAGAATAACTGCAAAATCAGCATACCGGTCAGCAACAACAGATTCAGCACCATGATTCTGTTTATCCTCCACAGTAGTCACACGCCAACACACACGTCATTGGCTGCCTGTATGACACGCGCTTCGCCCAGAGAAAATGCTTGAGGAAATACTTGCCCCTCCACAAAAAAGCCATGCCCTGAGGCATGGCTTTTTCACATCAGTACCGCGCATCAGACGGTTTGCCACCATTCGGCCAGTCTTTCACCTTGGGTGGAAAATCCGGACGTGGCATATGGGTAAAGTACTGCGCCACGTCTACCGCATCCTGATCGCTCAAGCCTCCTGCCCCTTGCGGATAATGCAGGGTATTGGCCATGGGCATATCGTTCTTCACGAACGCCGCAGCGGTATAGGTTTTGGCAATCCCTGCACCGATATTGAACGATTTGTCGCCCCACAACGGCGGGAACAGGTAACTGCCGTCGGCGCGCTGCATGCCTTCACCGTTCTTGCCATGACAAATGGCACAAGAGTTTTCATACACGAGCTTGCCATGCACTTCGTTCGGCACAATCTTCTTGCTGACTTTACCGATACCACGCCCTGGAATCTTCTGTCCTTTTTGAGCGTCGCCACGCATCCAGTCCATATAGGCAATCATGGCATTCATCTGCGGCGAATTCTTGTCCAGCGCTTTGCCTGACATCGAGCGCAAGAAGCAACCATTCACACGATCCTGGAAGTCGATCACCTTGCCTGCGCGCGCCGCGTAGCTCGGGAACATGGCAGCCAGACCCACGTACGGCGCTGCCTTGGCTACCGTTCCACCGTTGATATGACAGCTGTTACAAGTCAGCACATCGCCGACATTGTCGGGCAATAACTGCTTGGTATCCTGCATCAGTTGCATGCCGTATATCAATTGCGCCGCATTCGGGCTGTTCAGCATTGCCGCATAGCGTGGCGTAACAAATTTTGACGGTGCTTCCGGCCGCAGATTCAACGCCTCACGCATGGCATGCACTTTCGCTGCTGTCACCGGTGCAGCCTGATTGCCCCATCGTGTGCGTACAAAACTGATGATTTCAGCCAATTCCTGATCGTTCAATTCAGCATAACCCGGCATGCCAAAACGGTGCGGAGCGCCCTGAGTGACTGCAGTATAAGAACCGGTCAGCACGACGTGAATGATGGAAGTCGGGTCTTTTGCCAGCACCGACGTATTGCTGGCAAGTGGCGGGAAGAACTGCGATGCACCTTTGCCATCTACCTGATGGCAGGTGGAACAGAACTGAACATACCCCAAACCACCACGCGTGCGATATAAATCTTCGGCGCTGGCTTTGGCATCACGATAAGGGACGTGTCGATTCGGCACCTCCTCCGGATTGGGGGGCAGCGCATGAATATATTCACCAATCGCCGCCAAATCACCCGGGGTAAAATACTGACTGCTGTTATGAATGACTTCGGTCATGCTGCCAAACGCCGTCGCCCGATCACCCACGCCGGTTTTCAAGAACTGGGCGATTTCTGGTGCAGACCACAGATGGCGCAAGTTAACGGCACGCCAGTTTTCCACCGACGAACCGGCCAGAAAATATTTACCGCTGTCTTCACCTGCTTCCGTCAGGGCTTTTTCCTGGAAACCGATACCGCGCGGCGTATGACAAGAACCGCAATGCCCCAAGCCCTCGACAATATATGCGCCACGATTCCATTGCGGCGTATGCGCCGGATTGTAACGGAAAGGTTGATCACTCAAAAAAGCGATATTCCAGAAAGCCAGGCCAATACGCATATTAAATGGCCATTGCAGATCATTCTTGATGTTTGGCTGGTGCACAGGCGCCACACCATGCATGATGTAAGCATACAACGCACGCATATCATCCGACGCAATCTTTTCAAACGATGGATATGGCATGGCCGGATAGAGATTATGCCCATCTGCTGCCACACCCTTACGCATGGCGCGGTCAAACTGTTCAAACGTGTAGCTGCCAATACCTGTTGCCACATCTGGCGTGATATTGGTCGAATGAATGACGCCAAATGGGGTGTTCATATCCAACCCGCCAGCCATCGGCTTCCCACCCGGCGCCGTGTGACAGGCCACACAATCGCCCAGATGCGCCACATATTCCCCATGCCGGATTTCATCCTGAGGTGATGCAGCCGCCAGAGCCGTTCCTGCAAACAGCAACGACCCGATCAACAAAACCATCGGTTCCAGTCTCCATGCCATCAATATTCTCCTTGATATTTAGCCGCCGACCTGCCTTTTCAGGCAAGATGATGGCAAGATTCTATAACGAGAACTACCGCAATTCAAGGTTGATTGCCAGATAATCTAATTATTTAAGTTATTAATGAAATACTGATATCGCATTTCAACCAGACAATGATCCAGAAATCCGTCAAACCTGATTCATCATGCCCATTGCAATCAGGAAGTCGGGATGGTTGCACGATAGCATGTATCGCTGCGAACTGCTTGTTGCGGGCAACAATATCATGGTGCATTTCACGACTGGCACTATACTTCGGGAACCAATGATCTATTTCTTACATGAGCCGCGCTGCGGCCATGAGGGAATAGATCAGCGCTTCCCTAATACTGGTGACTTGGCGTAACATACCCGAAAACAAGATACCGGGGTACGATATGAGCACTTATCACTTTATCCGCTTTTTCGCTGATATCGGTATTGGCGACGTATCACTGGTTGGCGGTAAAAATGCATCGCTGGGCGAGATGTACCGCAAACTGAAGGACAAGCATGTTCGCGTGCCAAACGGTTTTGCCGTGACGGCAACCGCCTACCGTGAGATGCTGGATGCCGCCCACGCCTGGGATGCATTGCATGCGGCACTCGACGGTATCAACCCCGATGACGTGACCACCCTCGCCCAGCGCGGCAATGAAGCGCGGGAAATCGTTTACAGTGCCGGACTACCGGCAAACATTGCCAATGAAATCCGGCAAGGATATCGGCAATTGCAAAATGAATATGGACACGATGTCAGCCTCGCGGTTCGCAGCTCTGCCACCGCCGAAGATTTGCCAACCGCCAGTTTTGCCGGTCAACAGGACACCTGGCTCAACATTCAGGGCGAAGATAACCTGCTCGACACCTGCCAACGCTGTTTTGCCAGCCTGTTTACCGATCGCGCCATTCATTACCGCATCGACCAAGGGTTTGATCACTTCAAAGTCGCTTTGTCCATTGGCATCATGAAAATGGTGCGTTCTGATCTGGCAGCTTCAGGCGTCATGTTTACACTGGATACCGAATCCGGCTTCCGTGATGCCGTTTTCATCACGGGCGCTTATGGTCTGGGTGAAAATATAGTGCAAGGCGCGGTCGATCCGGACGAGTTTTACGTCCACAAACCCACCTATCTGAACGGACACCGTACCGTACTGCGCCGTCAACTGGGCAGCAAAGCCCTCAAAATGATTTACGCTGGCGGCGAAGCGCGACTGACCACACGCAATGTTCCCGTACCAGTTGAAGAGCAGTCGCGATTTTGCCTGACCGACGCAGAAGTGCTGGAACTCGCCGGACATGCCATCGCCATCGAACAGCATTACCAGCGTCCCATGGACATCGAGTGGGCGAAAGATGGGTTGGACGGAAAACTGTACATTGTTCAGGCCAGACCGGAAACCGTCGCTTCACAACGTGTCGCAACCGAACTGGAAACCTGGGTACTGGACAGCCACAGCAACATCCTGACCAGCGGCCGTTCGGTCGGTGAGAAAATCGCTTCCGGCACAGCGCACGTCATCACCGATGTCCGCAACCTGAACGACTTTCGTCCCGGCGAAGTGCTGATCACCGA
>JAJYGL010000133.1:13314-15678 GCA_021790625.1 Pseudomonadota bacterium
CCGTTTGTGCGCCGGGTTGCCGAAGCCGACGCGGTCCTTGCAAAAATGAAAGAATTTGGCCTGGAACGCGGCAAAAACGGGCTGGAAATTTACGCCATGTGCGAAATTCCCAACAATGTCATACTCATCGACCAGTTTGCCAAGCGTTTCGATGGTTTTTCGATTGGCTCCAATGACCTCACCCAATTGACACTGGGCGTGGACCGCGACAGCGAAATCGTCGCATTTGATTATGACGAGCGTGACGACGGCGTCAAGGCCATGATAAAACTGGCCATCGAAGGTTGTCGCCGCAACCACATTCACTCAGGACTATGTGGGCAAGCGCCGTCCGATTACCCGGAAATGGCCGAATATCTGGTGGAACTCGGCATCGACTCGATGAGCATCAACCCGGACACCGTCATCAGTACCACGCAGCATGTACTAACCATCGAAGCCCGCTTATCATCAACCGCCAAAAAAGGAACACCCGCATGAAATTATCCTTTCATGGTGCCGACCGCAACGTCACCGGATCCTGTCACCTGCTCGAAGCTGCCGGCAAACGCATCCTGATCGACTGCGGGCTGTTTCAGGGTGGACGGGAAATCGACGAAGAAAATGCCGCCGATTTTGGCTTTGACCCAAGCAGCATTGACGTCTTGCTGCTCACCCACGCACACCTTGACCATTGTGGACGCATTCCCCTACTGGTCAAACGTGGCTTCCATGGCGAAATCATCGCGACAGATGCCACACGAGAACTGGCTCGTGTCGTCATGCTGGATGCGGCACACCTGCACATGGAAGAAGCCGAACGCCACACCCGACATGCGCACCGCCACGGCACAACACCCACCGAACCGCTGTACACCGTTCTGGACGCACTCAATGCCATGGGTTTGTTTGCCCGCACCGCCGTTTATGGCACACCCCTAACGCTTGATCCATTGATTTCAGCCACCTTTTACGATGCCGGTCACATTCTAGGCTCTGCCAGCATCCGCATCGAACTGCGGGACACCACACAAGACACGCCCCAATCGATCATTTTTTCTGGCGATCTCGGCAACGCGGGCAGACCACTGCTGCGCAACCCGCAAGTACCGCCCAAAGCCGACACCGTGGTCATGGAAACCACCTACGGCGACCGTCTGCACAAACCCATTGCACCCTCTGTGGAAGAACTGTATCAGGCCATCAGCGCTACGCTGGCACGCGGCGGCAACGTCATCATTCCCACGTTTGCGCTGGAGCGGGCGCAGGAAATCCTGTATTACCTGCATGAAGGCGTAAAAAAAGGCATCTTCGCGCAAAATTTGCCCATTTTCCTCGATTCTCCGATGGCCATTTCCGCCACGGAAATTTTTCGCCACCACCCGGATGACTTCAACGCCGCTGTCGCAACACAATTCCAGCGGCAGGAAGACCCCTTCAACCTGCCCGGCCTGCACTTTACCCGAGAAACCGCCGATTCGATTTCTCTGAACAAATTCGTCGGCGGCGCGATCATCATGGCCGGTTCCGGCATGTGTACCGGAGGCCGTGTTCGCCACCATCTACGCCACAACCTGTGGCGCCACGATAGCAGCGTCATTTTCGTTGGTTTTGCCGCGCAAGGGACGTTGGCGCGCACGCTGATTGACGGTGCAAAAACCGTTGAACTGTTCGGTGAAACCATTCCCGTGCGTGCCAAACTGTATACCATCAACGGATTTTCTGCTCATGCCGATCGTGATGAACTGCTGGCCTGGCATCAAGCCATCAAACCTGCCCGCACCATCCTCGTTCACGGCGAAGACAACACCATGCAACAGTTTTCCACCCTACTACACGACACCGATGTGTTGTTGCCCCAGCAAAACGACAGCATGGAATTATAAAAACAATACGTCATACAGGTATTGTTGCGATGCAGCCTGACGGGTCAAATCGCCGGTTTCCTCGCAAGAAGCAAAATTTGAACACCCCTCAAACAGGACTTGGTTCATCTGAACCAGCATCCCACATCGCGCAAAAATTTCTTGCCCCCACGCTGACGCAAAAAATCAAGGCGTAAAAAATTACGGCATGAATTATGCTTAATAACTCCCGGCCATTCGTTTTGTGTCGGTTTTGTTGCGCCACCCGTTATTTAAATTAAAACATAACGTCGCCGCGCACCAAAACATTGCGATATGCACAAATTTATACACAATTTTCACCAAGGGAGTTTTAAACCATGTACACAAAAAAACCATCTCTGTTCGTGCTGGCCATACTGGCGGCCAGCAGCGCATCCTCCTTTGCCGACGATATGTCCGTCAGCAACTTTACCGACTGGTTGAGCAACGGCAACGTCAATGGCGACATCAGGGTTTATGACTTCAGTCGCGATTACGC
>JAJYGL010000133.1:16189-21407 GCA_021790625.1 Pseudomonadota bacterium
CTGGCGCTGTTGCCGTATGACAAGGTCATTTATCCGGGCCAAAGCGGTGGTGCAGTCGATGCCGGGCTGACCTGGAAAAACAACCAGGGTTTTGCTCAGGCGTGGTATTACGACTGGTATGGCCTGACCGACATGGTCTACTTCGAAGGCGGATATTCACCGACCATCGCCGGACAACACTTTTTTATCGATTTCCAGAACGCCAACGAACAAGGATCAGCAGATATCGGCTCAGTCAATGCGGATATTTACGGCTTCAAGGGCGGGATAAAACTTGACCAGGACAAAAGCGATGTTTTTCTGGCGTATAACCAGTCCGTCAAAAACAGGGTCAATGCCATTGGCGGCACAGCCGTTTCTCCAAACGGTGCTTTTCAGGGACCGGTTTATAACGGCAATTTCTATTCGCCCTATACCTTCATCTACAATACCGACCCGCTCTACACCACCGTGATGAACTATGGTCTGGTTTCCGCACGCGCACCGGGGTCGGCCTGGATGCTGGGCTCAGACCTGCACCCGATGAAACAACTGGATATCCTGCCCACTGTTTCCTGGTACTACACCGCGCCCTATGTCGCCAACGCCACAGCGTATATGCTGGACATCGCCTGGCATTGCAGCGGCGCGCTCAAGGGCCTGACCATCAGAAACCGCCTCGGCATCGAACACGACATCCCGTTCGTCGGCACAGCGTATGTGGATAACCGATTGATGATTCAGTATAACTTTTGAATGTTGCGCAACCACTGATCTACTCCGCCACAAACAGCAAGCAAATCGGGGCGGAGCTGCCCTGTAAGAAACAACCACTTTATCCAGCTGGTTTTACGTGCAGCACCACACCGGATGAGGTGATATCGATGTCGTCTGGCACCAATGTCGTACCCAGCACCCGCAACTGGTCCGGTGCAAAGGTGTACACCACCAGACCATCCAGCTTCTTTTGCACCAATACTGCAGTTATATTTTGCAAAATCGGAGTCATGGATGCGGAAATGTTGCTCAACGTTTCCTTTTCCAGTTTGGGGTTCTGCAACACCACGGTACGCTGCGTGACGTCATACGCCAACTGGCTGGAAACCTGTAATTCGCCCTGCACCGGATGCTCGCCCGCGAGCAGCGTCAACGTCGTCCGGCAATACAACACCACACGTTTCTCGATCGGGCGCAATTCGATTTTAGGCTGGGAAAGCGTGAGATCCAGCAACCCGGCATACTGCTTTTCGAGAGGAAAAGATTTATCCAACGCATGCTGCATCGCCTCAGACGTGAACGTATAAGAAGAGGGCAGCAAAACATCCGGCACACAGGCAGTCAAACTCAACAGTAACAACAATCCGAAAAACCGCTTCATGCTGCTGCCACCGATTTTGCCGCACGAAACAGCCGAAAAAAATTGGCCGTGCTGGCTTGCGCCAACGCCTCAAATGGCATGCCACGCAACCGGGCGACCTCCTCTGCCACATAACGTACCCAGGCTGGTTGATTGGTAGCGCCGCGGTGCGGCACGGGGGCAAGATAGGGTGAATCGGTTTCAACCAGAATTCGTTCCAGCGGAACCTGTTTCGCCACCTCTTTCAATGACGAAGCACTCTTGAAAGTCACAATACCCGAAAATGAAATATAAAAACCCAGTTCCAGTGCCGCCTCCGCCACATCCATACTTTCTGTAAAACAGTGCATCACACCACCGACTTGCGCCGCACCTTCTTCGCGCAAAATGCGCAGGGTATCTTCGGCCGCCGAGCGAGTATGCACAATCAGCGGCTTATTCAGAGTAATCGCTGCGCGGATATGGGTACGAAAGCGTTCACGCTGCCAACCCAAATCGCCTTGCAAGCGATAATAATCCAAGCCGGTTTCTCCCACTGCCACTACCCGCTCATGCTGCCCAAGCGCCACCAGTTCGGCCTGTGTGGGTTCGGTTGTCTCATCATGGTCAGGATGAACACCGACCGAGGCAAATACATGCGCATACCGCGTCGCCAGATCAAGTACGCGGGGAAAATCAACCAGATTGACAGACACGCACAACGCATGACCAACACCATGCATGCGCATGGCTTCCATCAGTGCTGATTCTTGCCCGGCAAACGCAGGAAAATCCAGATGACAATGCGAGTCGACCAGCATCATTACATGGTATGCGTGGGCCGAATGGCTTTCAGCGCTCCCGCCAGCACCCCTTCGATGCGATTACGGGCCAAAATGCCATTGTCATTTTCATCAAACTGCACGCCGATGCCTGGCGTTTTTCCACCATGACATCCAACGGGCGTAATCCAGACCACCTTGCCGGAAATAGGGATTTTATTCGGGTCTTCCAGCAAACTTATCAACATGAAAATTTCGTCGCCCAATTGATAAGTTTTGGTCGAAGGCAAAAACAGCCCCCCACCCTTGACAAAAGGCATATAGGCGGCGAACAGCGCTGACTTTTCTTTGATTGCCAGCGATAATACCCCTGGGCGCGCAACACTTGCCATGGAACTCATTGCTTATTCCTCTTCAAAAACACAGCACAATAGGCCAATAAAATTTCTTCCAACACCAATTGCAAGTTCAACGGATGGAGAGCTGCCTGCCTCGCCCGCAACAATCGTTGTTGTAACTGCCATAAAACCGGCAAATCGGAGCGCCCCGCCAGCGCAGCTGCCACATCCGAACAATCGACATGATACCTGATTAATCCACCGATGCGCAGCGACAGCAAATCGTGCACCCACTGCTGCAACCATGTCAACCAACGTAGCCAGTTTTCCGACGACATCCGCGCATATTGCGCCGCAAGCAATAAAGGCGACATCTTCTCCGGCGCCAGCAGGCTTGTCAACAATTCCTGCCTTGCCTGCTCCACTTCCGGTGCGGCCAATTCCTGCGCCCGTAGCGGCGCGCCGCCTGCCAGCGCAAGTGATATGGCAGGAGACGCAACACCTTGTGCGCGCAACCAATCTTCCGCTAACGCAGCATCAGGCAAATCGAGATGAATGTGCTGACAACGACTGCGCACGGTCGCCGGCAACCGCGCAATCTGATGGCTGACCAGTAACAATAATGAATTGTCCAACGGCTCTTCCAGCGTTTTCAGTAGCGCGTTCGCCGCCGCCAGATTCATGCTTTCTGCCGGGAAAATAACCAAAATCCGCCATCCGCCATAATGGGACGGGCGCTGTAAAAACTCGCTCGCGGCACGAATCTGCCCCACACTGATACCCGACGATGCCCGGTGCGCATCGCTACCATCTTCCGACTCATCCGGCACCACCCACTGTACATCAGGATGATTTTCCGCCTGAATCCAGCGGCAAGCATCACATACCCCACACGCCACACTGCCGGTTGCCGATGTGCAGCACAAAAGTTGCACGAATTCGCGCGCCAGAGCCGCTTTACCCAAACCCGGCGCACCATGCAACAACAATGCATGCGACAGTCGCTCTCGCCCTCGCCACAAATTCTGCAACACTGCGGTATGCCATGGATATTCAATCACAATACTCAACCACAATAATCAGCCACATTTAGCTTTATCCACCACAGGTTGCACTATCCGGCGCAATTGTTCACGAATGACAACCAGACTCTGGCTGCTATCCACGACCCGCATACGCTGTGGTTCAGCATCGGCACGCGTTAAATACACTGCGCGGACACGTTCAAAAAATGCCTGCTGTTCCTGCTCAAAGCGGTCAGGCGCACCCTCGGCCTGCAAACGCTCGCGGGCAAGTGTCGGTGTCACATCGAACACAAGCGTCAGATCCGGCTGCAAACCCTGCTGTACCCATTGTTCCAGTATCGACAGACGCGCCGGTTCGATGCCGCGCCCACCGCACTGATACGCATAACTTGCATCGGTGAATCGATCGCTCAACACCCATTCATCGCGTGATAATGCCGGCCGGATAACCTGTGCCAAATGCTCGGCACGCGCCGCAAACATCAACAGCAATTCAGTATCGGCAACCATTGCCTGATGCAGCAACAGTTCACGTAACCGTTCACCCAACGGGGTGCCGCCCGGTTCGCGCGTTGTCACCACCACGCACCCCTGCTCACGCAGCCAATCAGCCATCCAATTGATATGGCTTGATTTTCCTGCGCCGTCAATCCCCTCGAAACTGATAAACGGCATTATCGCACTCCTGACACGCGTTGTTTCTGATAAACATTCACTGCCTGATTGTGTGCAGACAGATCCGTACTGAATACATGCGTGCCATCGCCTTTGGCGACAAAATACAAATCATTACTGTGCGCCGGATGTAAAGCTGCCTGAATCGACGCCATTCCTGGCATGGCAATCGGCGTTGCTGGCAAACCGTAACGGGTATACGTATTCCAGGGAGTGTCCGTCAGCAAATCTTTTTTATGCAGCCTGCCTTCAAACGCATTGCCCAAACCATAAATCACGGCAGGATCGGTTTGCAGGCGCATGCCAAGACGCAAACGATTGACGAATACCGAAGCAACCAGCGGGCGTTCATTCGCATTGCCCGTTTCTTTTTCGATGATAGAAGCCATGATTAGCGCCTGTTGCGGTGTCTGATAGGGCAACCCGGGATCGCGGGTCTGCCAGGCAGACATCAATCGTTGCTGCATGGTGGTATAAGCGCGGCGCAAAATGGATAAATCATCGTTGCCGCTGGCAATGTCGTATGTGTCGGGGAAAAAATACCCCTCCGCATGACGATGCGGAATGGACAATGCGCGCAATATCTCGGCATCGCTCATATTTTCCGTATCGTGGGCAATCCACGGGTACTGGTTCAGCGCTTCGCGCATTTGGGCAAATGTCCAGCCTTCAATAAACTGGATATGCCGCGGCGTGACATCTCCATGCACCATTTTCCGCAGCAAATTCCAGGGCGAGGCACCCGGTTCAACCACGTAAAAACCTGCCTGTACGTGCCCTGCCTCACCACTGGCATGCGCCAGAAACCACCACATTATCAGAGCCTGATGACCTTTTGGCAAGATACCTGCCTGCTGTAGCTGGCGACCAATGACCGACAAGCTACTGCCTGGCCTCACGTCCACCGCCCTCGCTTGCGACAAAGGCAGCGCCGTGCCGGACCAGGAAAAAACCGTGACCAGCACGACCAAAATACCGACAAACGCAGCGTATACCAACCATTTCAACATAATGATTTCAATAGAGTGATTTCAACACAGCGGTTTCAATTTAGCGGTTTCAATTTAGCGGTTTCAATTTAGC
>JAJYGL010000133.1:21712-38020 GCA_021790625.1 Pseudomonadota bacterium
CGCTGATCGCACAACAAGCCTTCAAAAATTTCTTCATCCTGCCACTCGGCGCGCGCCAACACCTGCTCCAGACGATTCAGATGTTTGATGCCCGCAAGCCTCGGTTGCCGGGCAAGACGCAACTGACACAAACGTACCATCACCCCCTGATGCGGCCAATCATCAGGATATACCGGTAACGCCGCATAATGCAGCAATCGCGTGGGTGTGGTTACCCCATGTGGCGCATACCCCCGCCGGCCTTCCCCTCGCGTCACGGTCAATTTGACCACGCCCGTATCATGTCGGGCAAGCACGGCATCGATGTCCTGCTCGAATGACTGTCTGGCAGGACAAACCATATCCAATGCGGCACAATCCTGCGCCAAACGTTCGTATTGGCGTTCCCAATGCAGGATTCGTCCTCGCTGCAGGCGAGTTGTGCGAAAAACGCCATCGCCGTAAGCCAGGCCGCGGTCTTGGGCGCTCACGCAATCAGCAGGCAATCCGTTCACGAGTATCATGCCACGATTCCCAATGCGCGCAACATCCCTCTTGCTTTGGCGCGTGTTTCTGCCAATTCACGCACCGCCACCGAATCTGCCACGATGCCCGCGCCGGCAGAAAACCGCAACTGGTCGCCCGTCATGGCGAAGCTGCGAATCAGGATGTTCATGTCCATATCACCATCACGGTTCAAATAACCGAAACTGCCCGTATAAGCACCTCGCGGCGATGATTCCAGTTCACGAATAATCTGCATGGTACGTACTTTCGGACAGCCCGTAATGGTACCACCAGGAAATAACGCGCGCAGCAAGTCGAGCGGAACGATATCCGAACGCAGTTTCCCGCTGACCGTAGATTCAATATGATGCACAAAAGCATATGTGGATATGCCCATCAATTCTTCCACCCGAATCGAACCGGGAAGGCACACCCGTCCCAAATCATTACGCTCCAGATCGACCAGCATGATATGCTCGGCCCGTTCCTTGGGGTGCGCCAGCAGCGCCGCTCGCAGCTGATCGTCTTGCCGGGCATCAGTAACCCGGGCAATCGTCCCGGCAATCGGTCGCGTTTCCAATCGCGAACCCTGACGGCGAAACAAACGCTCTGGTGAAGCGCTCAACAAGGTGTGCTCTGCGGAAAAACGGACACTGGCTGAAAAAGGAGCCGGGTTTACCTGACGCAATAGACGATAAATGGCTTGGGGCGACGTCTTGACCTTGGCCTGCCAGCGTCGGGACAAATTCACCTGAAAGACATCACCGGCGGTGATATACGCCTGAATTTTTTGCACAGCATCCAAAAACAGATTCGCATCTTCTTCCGTCATGCCAACAACAGATACCGCATCTACCGCATCATCGGGCAAACGTGGCGGTCGCTGCATGGCGACACACAATTCGCGCAGCATGACCTCGTCATCAGCATACACCCATGTCTGACGGCGCACCTTATCCTGTAGCACAGCAGCCGGTATCTGCATCAACACAGCCTGCGGAAAATCATCTTTCCTGTCCGTCCAGCCAACCACTGTTGGCTCGAAAACGTGCAACGCTTCATAACCCAGATACAACAACCAGCCACCGCGAAACGGCAAATGTGCCAATGTCAGATCGGGAGGTTGTTGCGTTACGCGCCAGACATCATGCAAACGCTCAAAAAACTGCGCAAGGTTGTCATCAAAAAATCGTTCCACAGAACCCGGATATGCCATCAGCATATCCCAACCCTGCTCCCCTCCGCTTTCCAGCAACACAGGGAACTCAACCGGATGTTGCGCATGATGCGCGAACAAGTCAGGCCAAGTATCCAGCAGGGCGTAGGGCATCGCTCATTACCTCACGGAGTTTTCTTTCAGATACCACCGGACAGGCGATGATGATCAGTGGCTGACTCAGACGCGCCGAAATACCAATGTCCCGTTCGTGCCACCAAAACCAAACGAGTTGGATAACGCGACATCGATCCGCATGTCACGAGCCACATTGGGTACGAAATCCAAATCACAAGCCGGATCTTGATTGTCCAGATTAATGGTAGGAGGTGCAATCTGATGATGAACACTCAACGCAGAAAATACCGCTTCCACGCCACCAGCAGCACCCAGCAAATGTCCCGTCATGGATTTTGTCGAGCTGATGGCCGTCTGATATGCGGCATCGCCAAGCGCCAGTTTCACGGCGGAAGTCTCTGACAAATCACCCAGCGGAGTTGATGTGCCATGCGCATTGATATAATCGACTTCGTCGGGATTGACACCGGCATTGCGCAACGCATTGCGCATGCACCGGGCAGCGCCTTCGCCATTTTCCATCGGCGCGGTCATATGATAAGCATCACCACTCATGCCAAAACCGACCAGCTCGGCATAAATTTTTGCGCCACGAGCGCGCGCATGCTCGTACTCTTCCAGCACCAGAACGCCGGCGCCCTCTCCCATGACAAAACCATCGCGATCCTTGTCCCACGGGCGACTGGAAGCGGCCGGGTCATCATTACGCACCGACAAAGCTCGCGCAGCGGCAAATCCGCCAATACCCAACGGACTCAGCGCTGATTCGGCGCCACCGGCAATCATGATATCCACATCACCATACTCAATCAAACGAGCCGAATCGCCAATGGCATGTGTGGCTGTAGCGCAGGCCGTGACCATCGCCAGATTTGGCCCTTTGAAGCCATACTGAATCGACAAATTACCCGATATCATATTGATGATCGACGCTGGGATAAAAAACGGGGAAATCTTGCGCGCGCCTTGCTGCAAATACGTGCTGTGCGTACTTTCAATCATCGGCAAACCACCAATCCCCGACCCGATGCTGACCCCAATACGTTCAGCATTGGCTTCCGTCACTTCCAGACCGGAGTCCCGAATTGCTTCCATCCCCGCCACCATGCCAAACTGGATGAAAAGATCCATACGACGGGCATCTTTGGGATTGAGGTATTGCGTGACATCAAAATCCCGTACTTCGCCCGCAATCTGCGAAGCAAAAGGCGCCGGATCAAAACGGGTAATCCGGGTAATACCGGACACACCACTCACAATATTGTGCCAACTGGATTCGACCCCTATACCAACAGGGGAAACGATTCCCAGACCAGTAATCACGACTCTACGCTTGGACAAGACGTCTCCACCACAACAAACAGCAGCAAAACAAGGTTTTCTGCCAAAACAACCAATGCCTCCGGTTGATTCACGGTTCCACGATCCTCGAAACCAGACCAAGCCAGAGGCTATCGAAATCGCCCTGCCAACAGCAAGACGATGCGTTCATGACCCCGGATTATTTCGCCTGATGCCCGTTCACGTAATCCACAGCCTGTTGTACCGTGGTAATCTTTTCCGCTTCTTCATCCGGAATTTCACATTCGAATTCTTCTTCCAGCGCCATCACCAGTTCAACCGTGTCCAGAGAATCTGCGCCCAAATCGCCGGCAAAAGAAGATTCCAACTTGATTTCTGCTTCATCAACACCCAACTGCTCAGCGACGATCTTTTTGACGCGTTGCTCGATATTTTCCATGCAAACCACTCCCAATAATTAACAGCCAAACACTAGGCACCCTTTTGCAACAGACAAAAAGCGTGCCCATTTTAACAAAAATATGCCCCAAAGAATAGAAAAGCAGCAGCTAAATTCAGCAAGCCGTCCTCGTACGTCCAATCGAACAAAAGTTTTACATGAAACAAAAGACCAGCGAAGGTGCGCGCCAATTTGTGAAAAAACCGGATTCAATCCATATACATTCCGCCATTGACGTGCAGGGTTGCTCCCGTTATATATCCCGCCGCGTCCGACGCCAGAAAATCCACCGCGTGCGCCACATCGGCCACATCCCCCAAGCGCCCAAGCGGAATCAGACCAATCAAGTCGCTACGCGCTTTTTCCGGCAAGGTGCGGGTCATATCCGTATCAATGAAACCCGGTGCAACACAATTCACCGTAATCTGGCGACTGCCCACCTCACGCGCCAGTGATTTGGAAAAACCGATCATACCTGCCTTGGCAGCAGCATAGTTCGTCTGCCCGGCATTACCCATCACGCCGACAACCGAGGCAATGTTGATAATCCGTCCATATTGCGCTTTCATCATAGCACGCAATACGGCACGGGATAGACGGAATACTGAGGTCAGATTGGTATCAATAATCTCATCCCAAGCGCTATCTTTCATGCGCATCAACAAATCATCGCGGGTAATACCGGCATTATTAATCAATATCGATACATTCCCGACCCGACGGATGATATCTTCCAATGCTGCATCGACACTGGCCTGACTGGCAACATCGAGCAACATGCCATGGCCTGCCAGGCCTTGCTGGGCGAGATATTCGCTGATAGCCTCACCCCCTTTTTCACTGGTTGCCGTGCCAATGACATAACAACCACTGCGCGCCAACTGCAAGGCAATCGCCCGACCTATCCCTCGACTGGCGCCTGTCACCAGTGCCACACGTGTCGATATCTGTGTAGATAACATCACGCCTCCTGTTTTAACAGACATTCACTCAACTCTTGCAAGCTGGCAGGTGTCGTCAACGCAACCACCTGCATATCCGCTTCGATACGTTTCATCAGCCCGGCCAGTACCTTGCCGGGACCACATTCCGCCACTTGTACGACACCATCGGACGCCATTTTTGCCACGGTTTCCACCCAACGCACCGGCGAATACAATTGCCGCGCCAGTGCATCCCGAATCTGTTGTGGGTCACGATATGCCGCCACATCGGCGTTATGCAACACAGGAATCACGGGCACAGACACCGCAACCTCTGCCAGCGCACCGGCAAGCGTTTGCGCTGCCGGACGCATCAACGCACAATGCGACGGCACCGAAACGGGCAACAACAACGCCCGTTTCGCACCCCGTTCCTTGGCCAATGCCATCCCGCGCTCAACAGCCAGTCGATGCCCCGCTATCACTACTTGACCAGGAGAATTGTAATTGACCGCCTCCAGCACCAGATGCTCTGCCGCCTCCTGACAAACAGCGCGCACCGTCACATCGTCCAATCCAAGAATAGCTGCCATGGCGCCCGTATTTTCAGGCACCGCCGATTGCATCAAATCGGCACGCAGCCGCACCAACCGCAAGGCGTCGGAAAAATCGAGCGCGCCGGCAACCACCAGCGCGGCATATTCACCCAGACTATGTCCTGCCGTAACGGCTGGCATAGCGCCGCCCTGTTCCCGCCACGCGCGGAATATTGCCACGTCAGCAGCCAGCATCGCGGGTTGCGTATTCACCGTCAGATTCAGCGTTTCCAACGGGCCTTCGGTCACCATCTGCCAGAGATTCTCACCCAACGCATCAGATGCCTGCACAAACGTATCGCGTACCACTGGCACATCTGACCACGCTTGCATCATACCTACCGACTGCGAGCCCTGCCCTGGAAAAACCAATGCAAAACCAGTCGAATCATACTGATCGTTCCTGCTCATGCTCATACTCATGCTTGTATTCACACCATCCATTTTATCAGTGCCGATCCCCAGGTAAACCCGCCGCCAAACGCTTCCAGCAGCAAAGTGTCTCCCTTTTTGATACGCCCATCCCGCACAGCCGTATCCAGCGCCAGCGGCACCGAAGCAGCGGAAGTGTTGGCATGCCGATCGACCGTCACGACCACCCTGTCCATTGACATACCCAATTTTTTTGCCGTCGCCCCGATAATACGAATATTGGCCTGATGCGGCACCAACCAGGTAATATCATCTTTTTGCAACCCGTTTTTTTCCAGTGTTTCATCGACGATTTCGTCCAGCGTTCTGACTGCAAAACGAAATACCGCATTCCCCTGCATACGCACGGCGCAACTACCACCATCCGGCGCAGAACCCGCGTGCAGCAAATCACGATAACGACCATCGGCGTGCAAGTGCGTTGCCAAAACACCCGGCGTATCACTGACGCGCAAAATAACCGCGCCAGCACCATCACCCCACAGGATGCAATTGCTCCGATCATTCCAGTCAGTAATGCGCGACATGACATCTGCGCCAATCACCAAGGCACAGCGCGCCTGCCCGGCACGAATAAAGTTATCTGCCGTCGACAACGCATAAATGAAGCCACTACACACAGCCTGCAAATCAAAAGCCGGGCAGCGATTGACGATACCGAGTTTTTGTTGCACCAGACAGGCAACACTTGGAAAAACCAGATCCGGGGTCGTGGTCGCCACCACAATAAGATCGATCTCCGCCGCATCGATACCCGATGCAGCAATGGCCTGCGATGCTGCGGCACAGGCAAGATCACTGGTGTTCTGCCCTTCGGAAACCAGATGTCGCTGATGAATGCCTGTGCGTTCCACAATCCATTCATGGCTTGTGTCGATTCGTTCAGCGAGTTCATGATTGGTAACGATGCGCTCTGGTAGTGCGCTTCCCGTTCCTGCAATGATAGAAAAAAAAGTCAATTCAGGCTGCATCCTGTTGTGCTATATGTTGTGCCATAGCCATTTTTTCGCTGATACGCTCTAACACCGCCTCGCGCACTTCATGCACAGCGCGATCAATGGCCTGTTCAAATGAAAAACGATCTGCCCCGCCATGGCTCTTGATCACCACGCCGCGCAATCCCAGTAAAGTTGCTCCATTATAACGGCGGGGGTCCACCCGCCGTTTGAAAGCATTCAATACCGGCCAGGCAATAACAGCAGCAACACGCCGCAAAAAATGGCGGGAAAATTCTTCCCGCAGCATCGTTGACACCATCTTTGCCAAACCTTCCGATGTCTTTAGCGCCACGTTACCAACAAAGCCATCACAAACGACGACATCAGTCGTCCCTTTGTAAATGTCATCGCCTTCCACGTTGCCATAAAAATTCAATCCGCTACGCCGCAACAATTCGGATGCCCGTTTGACGGTTTCATTACCCTTGATCTCTTCTTCACCAATGTTGAGCAAACCAACGCTAGGCGCCTCCTTGCGATCCATCGCGGAAACCAGCACGGAACCCATGACCGCAAATTGCAAAAGATGTTCGGGCGTGCAATCGACATTCGCACCCAGGTCGAGCATGACCACCCTACCCTGCATGGTAGGCAGTTCACTGGCAATCGCCGGGCGTTCGATGCCAGGCAGCATCTTCAGTACGAATCGCGCCGTTGCCATCAACGCCCCGGTATTACCCGCTGACACACAGGCCGCTGCCTCACCACTTTTGACCAGATCAATGGCAATACGCATGGAAGACTGTTTTTTGCTGCGCATGGCAAGCGCGGGAGATTCATCCATTTCCACCACCTGCTCCGCATGGCAAATGCGCAGACGCTCATGCGCAACTGCCCGCCGGGCACGCAAAGCCTGCTCAATCGCGCCTTGCTGCCCGACCAGAATGATAACCAAATCCGGATCGCGCTGCACACAACGCAACGCCGCGGCTACCGTCACTCGCGGCCCATGGTCGCCACCCATGGCATCAACGGCAACAGTGACACATTCACCCATACAAGCCCCAGTCTCAGCAATGGCTGTTCATGACGCCCGAAACTGATCTGCCAGCAGATTGCCGGAAATATCATTCACCTTTGGTGGCAATCACCTTGCGGCCACGATAAAAACCGTTCGGACTGATATGATGACGCAAATGCACTTCACCAGTCACCGGTTCCACAGCCAGTGGCGGATTGACCAGAAAATCGTGCGCACGATGCATTCCACGTTTGGAAGGGGATTTTTTGTTCTGTTGCACAGCCATGATAAAATACTCCAGTATTGTCCGTAATCGATTTGTCACAACACCGCGACAATCGCCACGACAAAAAAAGACAATGATATAATTTGGCTTGGCGTTTGTCAAAATTTATGGAAAAATTTGCCTGATATTCATGCTATTCAAATATCACCGGCTCAAATATCACCGGCAAAGAATCGCCGCAGAAATTTTTCATGAATACCCTTCATGGATAACCCAATACATTTTCGGCGAAACCTGAATGTACAGACCGGAATGGTACAATTATGATATTTACGACCAGAGCCGGATCAGAACAACCGAATGAACAGTTTGGCAAGATGCCAAAACATTTTAAGTGAACTCGAGACAAAAAATAATGACGAAAACCGAAGTTTGCACGAAATCGACGAATATTCTGAGCCATTTTTTAATACCATCCTGGCAAGATGCAGTCGTTTTGCCAACCAATTGATCATTTAACCACAGGTATCAATAAGGCGTGATTAAAAAAATTCTTATCGCAAACCGGGGAGAAATTGCCGTACGTATCGTACGCGCCTGCTCGGAAATGGGTATCACCTCTGTCGCCATCTACAGTGACGCTGACCGGCATGCGCTCCATGTCAAAAAAGCCGACGAAGCCTACAATATTGGCTCCGACCCGGTACAGGGTTACCTCAACGCACACAACATCGTCAACCTTGCTGTCGCCAGTGGTTGTGATGCCCTACATCCCGGATATGGGTTTCTGTCTGAAAACCCAATGCTGGCTGAAATATGCGCGCGACGCAACATCCTGTTCATCGGCCCGAACGCCGACGTCATCCGCATGATGGGTGATAAAGTCCAGGCGCGCAAAGCCATGATAAAGGCTGGCATTCCGGTGACACCAGGTAGCGAAGGCAATCTGAAAGACGTAGAAGCCGCCCGCCAACTTGCTGCGCAAATCGGTTACCCTGTCATGCTCAAAGCCACCAACGGTGGGGGCGGGCGTGGTATCCGACGCTGCGATTCGGAAGCCGAACTGCTTAAAAACTATGATCGCGTGGTATCCGAAGCAGGCAAAGCCTTCGGTAAACCCGAAGTCTTTTTGGAAAAATGTATTGTCAATCCGCGCCATATCGAAGTGCAAATCATGGCCGACCAGCACGGCAATGTCATCCATTTGTTTGAACGCGACTGTTCCATTCAGCGCCGCAACCAGAAATTGATCGAAATCGCCCCATCGCCACAACTGACCGAAGCGCAACGGCAATATATTGGTAAACTCGCTGTTACCGCCGCACGTGCAGTCGATTATGAAAATGCCGGCACTGTCGAATTCCTGCTCGACGCCGACAACCAGTTTTATTTCATGGAAATGAATACCCGCTTACAGGTAGAACACACCGTTACCGAAACCATCACGGGTGTCGATATCGTTCAGGAACAGATTCGGGTTGCCAGCGGGCTACCGCTACAATATCAACAGGAAGACATCCAACACCGTGGCTTTGCCATGGAGTTCCGTATCAATGCGGAAGACCCAAAAAACGGGTTTTTACCCAGTTTCGGCCGTATCACCCGCTACTACGCACCAGGCGGCCCTGGCGTACGAACCGACGCTGCGATGTACAGCGGATACATCATTCCGCCTTATTATGACTCGATGTGCGCCAAACTGACTGTCTGGAGCCTGACCTGGGCGGGCGTCATCGAACGCGGCCGCCGCGCGCTCAACGACATGACCGTATTTGGCGTCAAAACCACCATCCCGTATTATTTGGAAATTCTCGGCAACAACACCTTTCGCAGCGGGCATTTCGACACTTCATTCGTCGAATCGCACCCGGAACTGATAAACTATGCCACCGGCAAGCCGCCAGAAATTCTGGCTGCCGCCATTGCCGCTGCCATTTCGGCCCATAACGGATTGTAACTTTTCGGATCGTCTCATGCCTAACGTATTCATCACCGACCTCGTCCTGCGCGACGGCCACCAGTCCCTGATTGCCACGCGCCTGCGCACCGAGCACATGCTGCCTATTTGTCCCAAACTGGACAACATCGGCTTCTGGTCACTGGAAGCCTGGGGAGGCGCCACATTTGACGCCTGCGTGCGATTTCTGAAAGAAGACCCTTGGGAACGCCTGACATCGCTACGCAAAGCACTTCCCAATACACCCATTCAGATGTTGCTCCGCGGGCAAAACCTGCTGGGTTATCGCCACTATGCTGACGATGTGGTGCGCGATTTTGTCTGGAAAGCGGCCAACAATGGCGTCGATATCTTTCGTGTTTTTGACGCCATGAATGATATCCGCAACATGCGGGTTTCCATCGAAACCATCAAAAAAACCGGCAAACATGCGCAGGGCGCCATTTCCTACACAACAAGCCCGGTACACGACATCCCGCATTTCGTCCGTTTGGCCGAACAACTGGCCAACCTGGGTTGTGACAGCATCGCCATCAAGGACATGGCTGGTCTGCTGACCCCAAATATCGCCTTTGAACTGACCACTGCATTGCGCGCAGCGACCAATCTGCCCATCCACAACCACAGCCACGCCACTTCGGGTCTGGCCAGCATGAACCACCTGAAAGCCATCGAAGCTGGCGCCACCATCATTGACACCTGCAATTCCGCTTTTTCCGAAGGTGCCAGCCATCCGACCACAGAAAGCCTGGTCGCAGCGCTTGCCGGCACACCTTACGATACCGGCATCAAACTCGACAGTCTGGAAGAAATCGCCGCCTATTTCCGTGAAGTACGCAAGTTGTACTGGCAATTCGAAAGCAGTTTCACCGGCGTCGATCCCCGTGTTCTAACCAGCCAGGTGCCCGGCGGCATGATCTCCAACCTGTCCAACCAATTGAAAGAACAAGGCTCACTCGACCGAATGGACGAAGTGCTGGCCGAAATCCCCCGTGTTCGCGCCGACCTTGGCTTTCCTCCGCTGGTAACTCCCACATCACAGATTGTCGGCAGTCAGGCCGTACTGAATGTCTTGACTGGTGAACGCTATAAAACCATCAGCAATGAAGTCAAACACTACCTGCAAGGCAAATACGGGCAAACACCAGGCGCTGTCAACGAAGCCATACGCAACATGGCCATCGGCGATCAAAAAGCGATCACCTGCCGCCCAGCCGACCTCATTCCGGACGAACTGGACAAACTGCGCAGTGAAATAGAAGGCATCGCGAAGTCCGAGGAAGACATCCTCACGTATGCCATGTTCCCCGATCTGGGACGCACCTTTTTACAGGAGCGCAATGCCGGCACGCTGTCACCGGAGGTTTTGCTGCCAGCCAGCGCCAAAGACACCGGCAATCAGCAACAACGGGTCGCCGCTAACGAATTTCGCGTCACCCTGCATGGCGAAACCTACCACATCAAGCTCACAGGTACCGGACGCGCTACCCAACAAAACGAATGCCCATACTATGTATCTGTCGATGGCGTCTCAGAAGAAGTGTTTGTTGAAACGCTGAATGAAGTAACCATCGCCACAGAAACCGGCAACCACGCTACAACCCGGCATTCGGCGAAACCGGCAGACAAACGTCCCCGCCCGAGCCACAGCGGGCACGTTACCACCGCCATGCCTGGCAGCATTGTCGACGTTCTCGTTGTGACCGGACAAAAAGTCAAAGCGGGCGACCCTGTTCTTATCATTGAAGCCATGAAAATGGAAAATGAAATTCAGGCGCCCATTTCTGGCACCGTCATCAACCTTTTTATCAGCAAAGGTGACATGGTGACACCAGATCAGGCGCTGCTGGAAATTCAGCCAGAATGACCCGTACACTGGTTTTGGCTTCAAGCTCACCCTACCGCCGTGAATTACTGGAACGGTTGGGCGTACCTTTCCAGACAGCAACCCCAGCCATCGATGAAACGCCATTGTTCGACGAAAAACCCGCTGCTACGGCACTGCGCCTGTCCGCGCAAAAAGCGAAAGCATTGGCACTCCGATTCCCTGACGCACTCATCATTGGCTCGGATCAAGTGGCAAGCCTTGATAATCAAGCGCTCGGCAAACCCGGAGGATATGCTGCGGCAACCGAACAACTCAAACGCATGAGCGGGAAAACCACCACATTTCACACAGCATTGAGCCTGTATAACAGCAAGACACACCACCTGCAACAAGACACCGTCGTCACCCACGTCCGCTTGCGTACGCTCAACGCCACACAAATCGATACTTACCTGCAGCGCGATAAACCCTGGGACTGTGCCGGAAGTGCCCGTTCAGAGGGTTTGGGCATCGCGCTAATGGAAAGCCTGTCCGGTGACGACCCCACCGCCCTGATTGGCCTGCCTTTGATTGCGCTCACCCGTATGCTGGCAGCCGAATCATGGGACATCCTGTCTTCCCCTGAAGGCTGACGCAAACATGTCCTTTCCAGCCAACGCCCAGACCGTCGATACGCTTATCGAAGCACGCTGGATCATCCCCATTGAACCAGCCAACACTGTTCTTGATCATCACGCACTGGTCATTCACGATCAACGAATCGTCGACCTGCTACCCATCGAACAGGCACGTATACGCTATCAACCTCGCACCAGTCATCAACTAAACCAGCACGCTGTCCTGCCCGGCCTCATTAATCTGCATACCCACGCCGCCATGACCCTGTTACGAGGTTATGCAGATGACCTGCCACTCATGGAGTGGTTAAAGGGCCACATCTGGCCGGCAGAAAGACGTCATGCCAGCGCTGATTTCGTTCGCGATGGCACCCGCCTGGCCTGCGCCGAAATGCTGCGTGGCGGCATTACCTGTTTCAACGACATGTATTTTTTCCCGGCAGCCGCAGCCGAAACCGCCATTGCATGTGGCATGCGCGCCATGATTGGCATGATTGTCATCGACATTCCCACGACATACGCATC
This sequence comes from Pseudomonadota bacterium, assembly GCA_021790625.1. Lineage (GTDB taxonomy): Bacteria > Pseudomonadota > Gammaproteobacteria > Burkholderiales > Sulfuriferulaceae > Sulfuriferula. The sequence goes on from JAJYGL010000133.1 coordinate 34,297, forward strand.
CGACAGCACCGATTACCTGAACAAGGGATTGTCCATGCGTGATCATCTGAGTGACGAACCCTTACTCAACTTTGCCTTCGCGCCACACGCCCCATATACGCTCGATAACCACAGTTTTGAACGGCTTATCGCACTGGCCGAACAACTGGATGTCCCGATTCACATGCACCTGCATGAAACCGAAGACGAAATCGCCCAAAGCCTTGCCAAATATGGCCAACGCCCGCTTGCCAGACTACATGCCCTGGGATTGACCAGTCCTCGTTTGATTGCTGTACACGCCGTTCATCTTGACGCCGGTGAACAACAGCTACTGGCCGAACACGGCTGCCACGTCGCCCACTGCCCAGCATCGAATCTCAAACTGGCCAGCGGCATTGCCCCGATTGCCGGACTATCTGCCCGCAACATCAATATCGGCCTGGGTACTGATGGCGCCGCCAGCAACAACACCCTTGACATGTTTGACGCCATGCGGCTTGCCGCCCTGATTGCCAAAGGCAACTCCCGCGAGGCCAGCACATTGCCAGCGCACGACGTGTTGGCAATGGCGACCATCAATGGCGCCCGCGCGCTGGGTCTGGATCACGACATCGGCTCTCTTCGACCAGGGAAACTGGCCGATGTGATTGCCGTCGACCTGTCACAACCGGAAACCCAACCGTGTTACCATCCCGTCACACAACTGGTATACGCTGCCAGCCGGCACGCTGTCAGCCATGTCTGGGTCAATGGCAAATTGCTGCTTGACGAACGCCGGTTTACCCAACTGGATGAAGATGTCGTCCGGCGTGATGCCCATATCTGGCACGACAAACTCTTGGCATCGTGAAATATCGACCCCTGATAGGCACGTATCGCAACGCATTTTCATGACCCCCGGATCGGAAACCACCCATGTTGCACCACACCATCGATACCATCGTCCAAACCGTGCAACACTGGGGTTATGGTGGCATTTTTTTGCTTTGCCTGCTCGAATCCACCGTAGCGCCTGTCCCTTCCGAACTGATTCTGATCCCTGCCGGTTTTCTGGCCTTTCAGGGAAAAATGAGCCTGCCGTTAATTCTGTTTTATGCACTTGCCGGCGGACTCTGTGGTGCTTCCATCAACTACGCATTTGCGCTCTGGGTCGGGCGACCTTTTCTGGAACGCTGGGGGCGATATTTTTTTGTTCGCCCTGCTCTGCTGCATAAAACCGATCATTTCTTTCGCCACTATGGTGCCATATCCATCTTTACAGGCCGCCTCATTCCCGGTATCCGCCACCTGATATCTTTGCCAGCCGGCCTGTCTGCCATGCCGTTTCTGCGCTTTTCAGCTTATACCCTGCTTGGTGTCGGTGTCTGGTCAACCTTGTTGATCAGTATGGGTTACTTCGTTGGCAACAACCTGCCGTTCATCCAAAGACAACTGCAGCACATTACCCTCGCCATCATCAGCATCAGCCTTATCGGCGCCATCGGTTATATTCTGTGGCAACGCCAACTCGAACAGCGCGAACGTCTCGCCGCACAAAAACGCGCACAACAACACCCACACAACAAAAAACCCCTTTAAAGGGGTCTTTTGTTGTGTTACAAATTCGGGCATCAACACACGATACCCGAATCTCGTCCGGCAGCGTTCAGCTCTTGGCTGTGTAAGCCAAGCACCAGCCATGTGGGCTGATAGCACCGTCAACCACCTTGCAGGTACCTTTTGCCTTGGCGGTTTTTCCAGGAATGAACTGGACACAAGTACTGCACTCGGCAGTGCCTTTTGGCGTATCCTGATACTGCATGGAAGCCTTGGCCACCTTGGCAGCAAAAGCCTCACGGCTCATAAAAGTCACAGGAACAGCGGCAACGCCAGCCAACAAAGTTGCGGTTTTCAGAAACGAACGACGGGATGAATCCATGGACAAGCTCCTTGCGTATTGAACAAAATACCAAGTGCCATTATAGCGTTTTTTTCTCGCCTGACTAGGGCAGAATAACGAGATATACAGGTCATTTTCATTTGTCTTGTCGCTTAAGAAACCGCAGATTTATTCCTCCATGAGCCATGTGGCAATAGATCAGCGGTTCCCAAGACAAATTACCGGGGAAAATGCAGGGATTTGCTATAATGTCGGCTTTTGACACACTTCTTCAACCGTGCTCGAATCCTTCATTGTCCACTGCAAACAATTATTACCCAACACGCTATTGAGCCAGTTTGCCGGTTGGCTGGCGCAATCCGAACAGCGCTGGCTGTCACGTCGCCTCATCCAATACTTTCTGTCCCGTTACCCGGTCAATCTGGCAGAAGCTGCCGACCCCATACCGGATCACTACAGTAGTTTCAATGCTTTTTTTACCCGCGCCCTGCGCGACGACGCACGCCCTGCCGCCACTGCCGATTGGCTGTGCCCGGTAGATGGCACGATCAGTCAACTGGGCTATATTGATGATGGCCAGATTTTCCAAGCCAAGGGCAAAACCTACAGCACAGAACAACTCCTTGGCAACGCGACACTAGCCAAACATTTTGTTCATGGAAAATTTTGCACGCTGTATCTGAGCCCAAAAGATTATCATCGCGTACACATGCCCCGGCGAGCAAAACTTGTCAGCACACACTATATTCCCGGACAATTACTCTCTGTCAATCCTGCCAATGCCCGCCATGTGCCTGGCCTGTTTGCCCGCAACGAACGGCTGGTATGCGAATTTTCATCGGATGACAGCCGTTTTGTCATGGTACTGGTCGGCGCCGCATTGGTGGGCAGCATCGCCACAGTATGGGATGGTGTCATCAATACCGGACACAACCAACAACCCTGGTCAAGAATCTGCCACGACACCATCGAATTGCAACAAGGGGAAGAAATGGGACGGTTTTTACTCGGCTCTACGGTCATCCTGCTGTTTCCGGCCAACACAATAACGTTTCCATCCGACTGGCGTGCTGAACGTTCCGTCAGATTACGTGAAGCAATGGGATAAACCTCCCAATCTGTATGCTCCGCACACCCGATGGAACAAAGTTTCCCTGTAAAAAAATTCTGCACTATCATCATGCAAATTTATTTATGCGAAAGTCAGATTAAAAACAGGCAAAAAATCATTTTTTTGGTTTATTTTATCCCTTTTTCGTGTTACTTTAACGAGTTATCATTGACGGATCGTCACAGCGCCTGCGCTTGAATCTATATTACAACATCTGTTTCGCAGCAGTTTGCAAAATGCACGAGCACTGACAGGCTGTTAAAAAACGTCATGCGTATGATCAAGATGAGGCGAAAAGAAATGGAAAACCGGAATTTACATATGGTAAATGAAAGTGTTAAATAGTTTTTCAACACTGGCAAACCAAATTGGCAAACGCAATTATTTTTCAATACGTAGTTAACATTATTATTCTGGTTTCATATCATCATTGGAGTTTGCATCATGACCGTAGAACACACCCTGTCCATCATCAAGCCGGACGCCGTCGCCAAAAATCTGATCGGCAAAATTTACCAGCGTTTTGAAGATGCCGGACTGCGTATCATCGCCGCACGCATGATGCACCTTTCTCGCGCCGAAGCAGAAGGCTTTTACGCTGTTCACCGCGAACGCCCTTTTTTCAAAGATCTGGTTGATTTCATGGTATCTGGCCCGGTTATGGTGCAGGTACTGCGCGGTAAAAATGCCGTTCTCACCAACCGCGACCTGATGGGTGCCACTGACCCGAAAAAAGCAGCGCCCGGCACCAT
>JAJYGL010000092.1 GCA_021790625.1 Pseudomonadota bacterium
GGACACCTTGCCAGCGGGCGAATCACGGGTTTTTGTCGCCAACCATCCATCCCTGCTGGATGCCCCGTTGATTTTGTCGCGGCTGGATAATACGGCTTGTGTCATGAAGGCGAGCCTGATGAACAATGTGCTGTTGGGCGCGGCAGCCCGACTGGCCGGTTATATTCGTAATGATAAGCCTTTGCGTATGCTGTTGACGATGCGCAGAGCGCTCACGATGGGCAGTGTGCTGATTTTCCCGGAAGGAACCAGGACACGCCGGTTTCCTATGGATGCCTGTGGTAGCGCGGCGTTGCTGGTGGCACGGCAGGCCGGCGTACCTGTTCAGACCTTGCTGGTATCGTTTGATTATCCCTATTTGGGTAAAGCCTGGCCACTGTTTCGGCCGCCGCAGTTACCGCTGCGGGCACGGGTGAGTGTGGGACGACAATTTTCGGTGGCTGAACTGGATGGCATGACAGCGACGGATCTGGAAACGTATTTTTCCGAAGCATTAATGCAGGACGGGATGCATGAGTGAACAGAGTGTGTCTGGCAGTCATCTGGTCTTGATTCCCAGTTATAACCCGGGCATAAAGGTGCGGGAAACGGTGCAGGCTGCGCGAGCAAACTGGTCACCGGTGTGGGTGGTGGTCGATGGTAGCACCGATGGCAGTACGGCAGTATTGCAGGATATGGCAAAACAGGATGCGGGATTGCGGGTAATCGTGTTGCCGCGCAATGGCGGCAAGGGAGCTGCCGTGCTGGCCGGGCTTGTTGCGGCGCAAGCAGCAGGGTTCACCCATGTATTGACCATGGATGCGGATGGGCAACATCCGGCACAACTGATTTCAGCTTTCATGGCATTGTCACAGCAGCGACCGGACAGTATGGTGTTGGGCAAGCCTATTTTCGATGCGAATGCGCCGCGTTTGCGGGTGTATGGTCGCCGGTTGTCCAATTGGTGGGTACATCTGGAAACTTTGTGGGCGGGTATTGGTGATTCCCTGTACGGCTTTCGCGTGTATCCCGTTGCGCCTTTGTTGAATATCATGCAGCGGCAGCATTGGATGCGCCGGTTTGATTTTGACCCGGAAGCGGTGGTTCGCTTGAATTGGGCTGGGGTGGCCAGCTGTAATATCGCCGCCCCGGTGCGTTATTTTCGTCGTGATGAAGGGGGCGTGTCGCATTTTCATTATTGGCGTGACAATGTGCTGCTGAGCTGGATGCATGCCAGATTGGTGGCGGGGTTTGTTTGGCGCTGGCCGATATTGTTGTGGCGGCGTTTGTTCAATTCACGAACACGATGCTCGCACGACCGGTGAGAATGTCACAGTCTCGATGGCGGATAAAAAATTGGTATAGCGTGGCGTGAGCGTCGTGGGACAGAGATTCGGCGTGAATGAGCAAGGGTGTGTCAAGCGTGTCCAGGCGGTCGGTCGTCCAGTTGACATGACGTGCACTGGCAAGATAACCCTGTTTGGCTGGTGCGCCAAATGGCGCGAGCAGTGCGCCGTGTATCGCCATGGCTTGTGCCGCATATTCAATGCCACAGACGATGCTGAGTTGGTCCAGATGCCGTAGCGGATTGGCCGGGTCAGTGTGACTGATGGCGATACAGTCAATATGGTCGTCTGTCCAGGCGGTGACGTGGTCGATGAGGCACATTTTGCCGTGATGCGGGATGTGTTGAGCGATCCATTGGTGGTCAGGCAGCATGGGAAACCTGTCGCGATGAAAAAATGCCGGAAAACAATAGTGCCAGCAAGGCACCAGGTGCGACGATGCTGGCAATGTCGTGTAGCACGATGACGCGCGACAGGCTGAGAATGCCAAACGCTGTGACTGTGGTCAAATTGGCAAACAAGAGCGAGGTGAGCGTTTCGATTTCCATGCTGTGCCGTTGTCCCCGGTCAAAAAACAGTGCGTAATTGGAACCAATGGCGACAATCAGCAACAATCCGATGAGATGAAACAGGGTCAGTTGTGTGCCTGTCAGAATGCAGCCGGTAATAACCAGTAAAATAGCGGCTCCCAGTGGCAACAGAACCTGTTTTAATCTGGTTAGGGAGCGCAATACAAACAACAGCATGGCGCAGATAACGAGAAAACCGGTCGCGGATGCGTCGATGGCCTGATGCAGGTAACTGGCATAAATCCGGTTAGATTGTTGCAGGGTGTCGAGTACTTCAACGTGGGATATGCCGCCCTGTTGCAAGGCGGCTTGCAGGCTGGCTGGTGCAAAAGTCTGATCGGGTGCCATCTGGATGGGCAACATGGCAATCCAGTCATGTTGCCCATGGGTGAGCATGGCGTCAATGGCAAGTCCTGTGTCGGTGTGTTGCAGGCTTTGCCAGTTTATGAGCGGCGCGTGGCGGGCTTGATGAATGGCGTTCATGAAAGGCATCAGGCGTTCGAGGCGTAGTGGCAATCCCTGCAATGCTAGCGCTAATCGTTCATGCAGGGTGTTGGCATCCGGCAGACTGTTGCGTCGTGCCAGTTGTGTGGCTTGTGATGGCAGGAAATTTGTTGGCGTGGCAAATCCGCTGATTCTTCCTGCGGCTGCCCATACGCGCAGTACGGATGAAACACGCTCGGTGGCAGACAGTACCTGTTCCCTGTCACGGTTGCGGATAACGACCAGGTAGCGCATTTCCGGTGTGCCGAGGTCGGCGCGCAGTATGGCATCCTGAGCTTGTGCCTGCGGTGAAATCATGGCAAGACCGGACAGGTTGTCTTTCCAGATGGGGTGCTGGTGCAGGGCGATGATGACGATACCTGCTGACATGACAAGCCAAGCGAACGGGCGCAGGCGAGGTAGTTTACTGACGATTTTCGCCAACCGTTGACCAATTGGGCGTAGGTCGATGAGCCGAATATGGGTGGGCATGGCGGGCAGGATATAACGTGTGGTGGCGGCTGCGGTGATCAACCCAGCCACGGAGAAGAGGCCGATTTGTTCCAGTCCCGGGAAATCGGATAACAGTAATGAGGCAAAGCCACACACTGATGTCAGCGTGCCCAAGCGGACGGTCGGCCAGAAACGGGTTTGCCAGTCGTTCTGTCCCGATTGACCGGATTGGAGAAAGTAGTAAATGGTGTAATCCACAGCCTCGCCAATCAAGGTGGTGCCAAAGCCAACGGTAATGCCATGCACCGTGCCGAAACCAATGCTGACGGCAGCAATGCCGACCAACATGCCCGAGATAACCGGCAATAAACCTAGTAAAAGTGTTAGTGGGGAACGGTAAACCAGCAACAGCAATCCGGTCACCACAGCGCTGCTCATCAGGGATAGGCGTTTGACGTCGTGTTCGATGGTGGCGCGACTCTGGATGGAAAAAACTGGCGCGCCAGCCACCAGCAAATGGACATTTTGTATGTGGTGAACGGCACAGGCATGGTGGAAGGCCATCTCGATGGCGGCGAGATTTTCCTGTTGCGCATCGGTATCCGCTCCTTCAGCCCGTGATTGCGCCATGAGCGGGGTACGTTTGCCATCGGCAGAAATCCAGGCGTCGTCCACGACATGCAGATGCTGCCGTGTACTGTCGAGCCGGTTCAGGATGGCAAATGTCTCGCCGGTTGGGTCTTGTGTAAACAGACCGGAAAACAGGCTGCCGAGTGGCGAGTTGAGCAGGTTGTCGATATTGTTGCCGATCGCCTGATGCAGGCCATTGACCGAAAACAGGCTCGGCGTGACGTTAGGGCTGAGGAGATAGCGATGCGAGAAAATAGCCTGGAAATCTTGCATATCAGTTTCGCTCTCTCCATTGCGTACCTGGACGAAGCGGCCGCTGTGGCGCAATATGGCCGCCATGTCATGTGACAGTTGCGCGCGTTGTTCGGGAGTGCTGCCGGTGATGGCAATTAAGAATGTGCGGGAAACCAGGCCATGTTTGAGTTGGTCGATCAGTAGTTGTTGGTCGCTATTCGGGTGCTGTGGCAGGAACGCTGACATGTCAGCGATGAAATGAGTGCGTGTGATTTGTACTGTGCAGAGGGCCATCAGGCTAGCCCATAACAGTATTGGAAGCAGACGGCGCAGGTTCATTGTTGCAGGGGGACGGCGGGTTGCAGGGTGATGACAGCGTGGTCACCATTACTGTTCCGATATTGGATGCGTGACAGGTGGCTATCGCTGCCGTCGATTTCGATACGGGAAATGCCATGGAGCAGGGTTGTGTCGCGAGGCGTCATGATGAGCGTCCAGTTTTGCCGGTTGCCGTGTAATTGCAGGGTGAACTGGCGTTGCAACAGGGTTTCGTCGCCGGATAGCGTGCCACGCATACTGTCGATGAATTGGCTGATCTCCGGCCGTTGATTGACGGAGAATTGCCAGATTTTTCCCTGCTGCTGTAGTTCAATCTGGTCTTTGTCCAGAATGAGCCGTTGCGGTTGCGGTTTGAGCGTACGCTGTTCCAGATAGGCTGGTGCGCGATAAAACATCTCGCCGGACGACGACAATGGTGTATCGAGGATAGACAGGTAGCGCTTTTCCTGAAACAGCACATGATCGTTTTTGACTTTGGCGAGGCATTGCATGAGTTGCGGCACTGTCCATTCTGTATTCGCCAGCGCAGTTCCGGAGAATAGCGGCAGCCACAGCAGCCACAGCAGGCACAGTATTGTTTTTCGCCATACGCACAGAGGATATGCCAAATTATGTGTCAGGTCATTTTTCATCGGGGGCAGACCAGAAATCAAAAAAATTGAACCAATTATACGGCGCTTGCCGGCAGTAATAAGCCAGTTTGTTGACATAATCAGCCTGCGCGTGTGCGATGGCAGCGGCACGTTGCTGTCGTTCCGTGTGTGTGAAATCGGCCAAGGGTTCAAAATAAAGGTCATAGTGGTGTTTACTGTACAGTCCGGTCATGAAAATGACACGTTGTTTTAATGCGGTGGCCAGTCGAAAAGGGCCGAGCGGGAAACTGGCCGGTTTGCCGAGAAAATCAAAACTGGCCGTTGCTGTGTGATGCAGCCCCCGGTCGGCCAGTATGCCAATCCAGTGTCCGGCAGCCAGCCGTTGTTGCACGTCCAGCATGGCACCTGCTGTGCCGAGCGGAATGATATCGGGGATGTTTGCCGGGTTGATGGCGTGGAGTACGCTTTGAATCTTTTGTGCGTTGTCCGGATACATCAGGATGGAAATGCGAATTTCCGGGTGACTGCGCGCGATGGCGTGTAATATTTCAAAGCTGCCCAAGTGAGCGCCCATCAGGATGACACCAGAGGTGGATTGCGCCAGTTCATCGAGCAATGGCTTACCATGCAGGGTGATGTGGAATTGTTCGATTTTTTCATTGAGCAAAAAAATACGGTCGTGCAGCGTGGTGGCAAAGGTCAGGAAATGTTGGAAGAGGTCGTGCCAATCCGGTCGCCGGGGCAGAACACGTTGGAGATAGTCGCGCGATGCCCGTACACTGGACCGGGAAAACAACAGAAAATAGGCCACGATGCCATATAGCAGCCAGCGCGTTCCCCGGCGTCCGAACAACAACGACAGCCTGACCATGATGCGCAAGGTGAGCAGGCTACCGCGTTCCGGGCGGTTTTGCCAATGTTCTGTTGTCATGTCTCGTTGGCGTACGCGATGTTCATGGTGTTCATGGTCTGCTGTATCAACTGGAAGTCCGCCTGCGCGACCAGCTGGCCGTCAGTTTGCGCCTGTAAGCGATAACGTTGCTGCTCGCCGGTGTGCAGAGATAGCGTAAGCTGTTCTCCTGACGTAACAGGGCGCAGGAATTTGACGCTGATCAGTTGAAACTGATGGATGGCATGCGGTTGGCATGTGGTCAGCCATTGTTGCAGATAGTCGAGCAGGACGACACCGGGCAGGATTGGATTGCCGGGGAAGTGCCCTGCCAGCGCAGGATGGTCGTCAGGCACGGTGAGTGTGGTCATCGCGTCTTGTATGGCGGTTTGTTTTGTGGACAATTCGTCGCGCAACTGGCTGGCCGGCTCGTTCTGATTGGCGCGATACTGTTCCAGTAGCGTCATCAACGCCTGTTGTGGCAGTTTTCCGGTTGCATTGCGCGGCAGACGATCGATCAAAATGATAGGGCGTGGCAAAAAAGCCGGGTCAAGGCGCAAACGCAGGGCGTGCAGAATGGCCGCATGGGTCAGTGCGGGCGCAACGACGGCCGCACACAGTCGGGTCAAGGTGTGTGGAGGGGCGTCATCAGGCAGAAAAAAGCAGCCATCGATGACCTGCGGAATGGAGAGCAGTTGGCTGGTTAACGCGCTGAGGGAATGGCGTTTGCCTGCGATGTTGATGAGGTCATGATGACGGCCATGCAGACGAAAAAACCCGTTTGGCAGAATGTCCAGTCGGTCTGGTAGCGCGATGGCTGTCGGCAGGTGTCCGCCAATCGCAACCGTTTGTTCGTGAGCATCCTGTTTTTGATCTGTTGGCGAGTGTTGGAGCTGTATACCGTCAAATAATTGCCAGTCGGTGGTTTGTGTGGTGCGGCGGGTTGCCAGTTGGCCGGTTTCGGTGCAGCCGTAAATTTCGTGTAGCCGTGTTCCCAGTACATGCTCTGCCCGTGTCGCGAGATGAATGTCGAGCGGGGCGGTTGCGCAGAGCACACGTTGTATGTTGATGGGTTCGGTAATGCTGTCCAGTAGCGTCTTGAGGTGAAAAGGCGTGGTGACGAGCAGGGTAGGTGAGGGCGATTGTTTGACGGCATCGACAATATCGGCTGGATAAAAACTGTTTTCCATCCAGAGGTGGCAGTTGCCATGCCAGGCAAGCAGAATGATGGATTCCAGTCCGTACATATGCTGGGGCGGCACCGTTCCTACGATGCCATACGAAGCGGAAATGGCGAGCCGGTTTGCGGCAGACCGGGCACTCAATACCAATGATTGCCAATTTTTGTTGTGTGGAACGGGGATTCCGGTGGAGCCGGAAGTGAATACTTTGGCGACGATGCTCTCTCCGGCAAAGGCAGGAATATTGAACGTCTGTTTGTCGTCGCCATGTTGCAGGTGTGACAGATGGCGCGTCGGGTAGGTCAGGGTTGGCAAATCATCGGGCGGCTCATCATCGGCCAGACAGAACAGATCGGCGGCTATTTCGCGCATTTGACGAATGGATTCTGCGGTATGGTTGGATGGCAGCAGGCTGATTTTGTGGCTGATCAGGCTGGCGGCAAGGCCAACCATGAAATGGTAACGGTTTTTGCACAGATTCAGGATGTGCCGTCCGGATGGCAATAGGGCAGAAAGCGCGTAGGCTTCAGCGATGAATTGGCGTGTAGATATTGTACCGTGTCGTGACCAGGCAATGATATCGTCTGGCGCGTGGCTGGTCAGAGGGAACTCCGGTAAAAGTTTAGTTGGCATGCTGCCTCATGACGAGCAAGGTTTATGGGGAAGGTTTCTGACGTGCCGATACTATGGCGCGCCGATAGGCAAAAAACGCACTGGTGATGCCGGTTCTTCCCTCAGGCAGTACCCGGCAACGCACGGCATATTCGGCAGCAAACATGAGTATGACCAGTGGCAACGAAAAAAAATTGGCGAACAGCGACCAGGTGGAAATGCTACTCCACAAGAACAGGCTGACAGAAGCGCTGGCCATGGCGACAAAAAATACGGTCCAGGCCAACGTGACGCGGCGTGTATAACGGAGAATGGCGTCGGTCATGACTGGTTGATCGAAACGGGCAAATTGGGTGCATAAGGCTTGCCGGTCACCGAACAGTGAACGACCAAACCAGATTGCCAACCCGCCGAACAGAGCCACGTGCTGGGTCATGTAAATGTTGGCAGGATAGTTTTTCAACAAAGGCCAACCAATTGCAGGCAAGGTCACTAAAGCCGTGAGCAGAATGGCCCGTACCCAGAAGGTTTGTTGCTGCCAGGCAAAGCTTGCCCCTGCCAGCAATAGTGGCAGACAGGCCACCAAGGTTGCCAGATTGCCGGCCTGTTTCTGCTGGGCAAGATGATGGTTCAGCAAGATATATCCTGCTAGCAGCACTAAAATGGCCATGATTCGTAATCGACGTGGCAGATTTGTCATTTGCTGCGATGCGCCGCGACATATTCGGCGAGGTTGCGCAATGAGGCGAAAATTTTTGCATTATTGGCATCATCACTGCGTAATTGGCAACCGTAACGTTTGGAGATGACGAGCGCAATCTCCAGAATATCGATGGAATCAAGCCCCAATCCCTGTTCGCCAAACAGGGGTTCGTCGGGCGGGATGTCGCTGGCTGCAATATCCAGGTTGACAGCATCGACGATTTGTTCGGCAAGTTCGGTCATGAAAGCGGGGGACGCGGATTCTGGCATGATAAGGTTCAATGTATGAGAAAACGAAGTATGAGAAAACGAACGATTAAATAATTGATAATATATCAGTTGCAAATGAATTATACGGTTTTGAACGCGAGTACGATATTGTGTCCGCCAAAGGCAAATGAATTTGATAAGGCGGCGCGAACGGGGTGATTGTGCAATCCTGTGGTCAGGTGACGCACGCCAGCGCAATTTGGGTCGATGTCCGTCAGGTGTGCGGTCGGTGGCAAGCTATGGTTGACCAGCGCCATGGTGGTGATGACCGCTTCCATGGCGCCGGTGGCACCCATCATGTGGCCATGCATGGATTTGGTGGCGCTGACCGTGATTTCGACGCTTCTATCGCCAAAAACCTGTCGAATGGCGGCAATTTCCGTGTTGTCACCTTCGCGGGTAGCCGTGCCATGGGCGTTGATATAGTCAATTTCATCGATTGAAATGTTGCCACTGGATAAGGCAAGCTGCATGGCGCGCACCTGACTTTGTCTGTCCGGTTTTACCAGATGGCTGGCATCCGAGTTGGCGCCATAGCCGGCTAGTTCCGCGT
>JAJYGL010000200.1 GCA_021790625.1 Pseudomonadota bacterium
CGGGCGGGACGCGCGGTAACCCTCCCTTTTTGGCTGGGGTTAAGGAAGATGGGATGGTTGTCCGTTGACATGGCGGTGTGGCGCGGACCCAAAGGCATCACGACACTGACATCGCCCGATGTCAAAGCAGTTCGCGAGTAGGCAGGCCTGTTACAAAACGGGTTTGCCAGCTTGATGCACGTCAGCGTCAAGATTGACGGTATTTTTATGTGATTTTTATACCGTGCACTTCTGTTTATAGAATATCTTTAAATCGACTCGTCTACTATATATGTAGTCGTCAAACCATTCTGGAGGTAAATCATGGATTTTGTGGATTTTGTTTTTTTGGCAGGTATCGTGCTGTTTTGTGCATTGACGATGGCGCTCGCCGTTGGATGCGACAGGTTGGGAGCCCGGAAATGAGCTGGTTACTCGTGGTGAGTACTGTCGTTGCAATCGGATTGTTCATTTATCTGATCGCCGCCCTGATTAGCCCGGAGGATTTTTCATGACTGCTCACGCTTGGCTCCTGCTCGTGGTCTATCTTGTTGTCCTGTTGATTCTGGCGAAACCGTTGGGTATGTATATCGCGCATGTCATGGAAGGAAATGCTTCGATTTTCCTGCCATTTGGCAGTAAAACCGAGTCGTTGCTGTATCAGTTGTGCGGTATCAAACCCGATGTCGAAATGAGCTGGTTACGTTACGCATTGGCCATACTTTTGTTCAATGCCTTGGGCGCGCTGACTGTTTATGCCTTACAGCGTTTGCAGTTATGGCTGCCGCTCAATCCGCAGGCTATGGCCAATGTCAGCCCGGATTCTTCATTCAATACCGCATTGAGTTTTGCGACCAATACCGATTGGCAAGGTTATGCCGGCGAATCGACCATGAGCTACCTGACGCAGATGTCGGGGCTCACGGTGCAAAACTTTTTCTCCGCAGCTACCGGCATTGTGGTGGTCATCGCGCTGATCCGGGGTTTTGCCCGGCATACAGCGAAAAGCATTGGCAATGCCTGGGTGGATCTGACTCGCATCACGATGTACGTGTTGCTACCGATTTCGCTGGTTTATGCCGTATTCCTGGTCGGGCAAGGCACGATCCAGAACTTCGACGCTTACAAGAACGTGACCACGCTCGACATCGCGCATTATGACGTGCCAAAACTGGATGCTTCCGGACAGCCTGTCAAGGATGCTCAAGGCAACACAGTGATGGAGCCTGCCACCACACAGACCGAGACCTTGCCGATGGGGCCGGTCGCATCGCAGGAAGCCATCAAGATGCTTGGCACCAACGGCGGTGGTTTCTTCAATGCCAATTCGGCGCATCCGTATGAAAATCCCACCCCTTTGACCAATTTCGTCCAGATGCTGTCGATTTTTCTGATTCCCGCCGCGCTGTGCCTGAGCTTTGGCCGTATGGTGGGCGACATGCGGCAAGGCTGGGTGATCCTGATCACGATGACGGTGCTGTTTCTGGTGATGGCGTTTTTGGCCATACACTTTGAACAGCAGGCCAATCCTTTGTTTGCCCACTTGGGCGTTGATATGGGGGCCGGTAATATGGAAGGCAAAGAAGTCCGTTTCGGTATCGCGGATTCAGGATTGTTCGCCACCATTACGACCCTGGCTTCGTGTGGCGCAGTCAACGCCATGCATGACTCATTTATGCCGATGGGCGGATTCGTTCCGCTGTGGGACATGATGCTTGGCGAAGTAGTGTTCGGTGGCGTTGGTAGTGGTCTCTATGGCATGCTGGTATTTGCCGTGATGGCGGTGTTCATTGCCGGTCTGATGATCGGTCGTACGCCGGAATATCTGGGCAAGAAGATCGAATCATTCGAGATGAAAATGGTGTCAATCGCCATTCTGGTAACCCCCTTGATCGTGCTGGTCGGAACGGCGACTGCCGTCATGTCGGCGGACGGGGTGGCCGGGATAGCTAATCCGGGTGCGCACGGCTTTTCGGAAATTCTCTACGCCTTTACTTCAGCCGCCAACAACAACGGCAGCGCTTTTGCCGGTTTGTCCGCCAACACACCGTTTTATAACGTCTTGCTGGGTATTGCGGTGTGGTTTGGGCGTTTCGGAGTCATTGTTCCGGTATTGGCTCTGGCCGGATCGCTGGCAGCCAAGAAACGCATTGCGCCCGGCGCTGGCACCATGCCGACCCACGGCCCGTTGTTTGCCGTGTTGCTAATCGGGACTGTGGTGCTGGTTGGCGCATTGAATTATGTACCCGCGCTCGCGCTTGGCCCGGTGGTGGAGCATTTAATGCTGTTCTCGGGCCATTGATGAGGCGAAGGAGAGACTCATGTCACAAAAGAAACTCAATATGTTTGATCCCGCGTTGGTCAAACCGGCGATTGTGGACGCGTTCTGGAAGCTGAATCCTGCCGTACAATGGCGCAATCCGGTCATGTTCGTCGTGTACATCGGCAGCATCCTGACGACGATCCTGTGGCTGCAGGCGCTGCTTGGGCACGGCGAAGCGCCAGTCGGATTCATCCTCGATATCGCGCTCTGGCTCTGGTTCACCGTGCTGTTCGCCAATTTTGCAGAAGCCTTGGCGGAAGGTCGCAGCAAGGCCCAAGCGGCGGCGTTGCGCGGCCTGAAGCGGGAAACCTGGGCGAAAAAACTCAGGGAGTCGAATTCCTCGGCGGCCTGGGACATGGTACCGGCTACTGATTTGCGTAAAGGCGATATGTTCATCGTGCATGCCAGCGAGACCATTCCCGCCGACGGCGAGGTGACCGAAGGCGTCGCTTCGGTGGATGAGTCGGCCATCACGGGTGAATCGGCTCCAGTCATCCGGGAAGCGGGCGGCGATTTTTCGGCCGTCACCGGCGGTACGCGCGTGTTGTCCGATTGGCTGGTGGTACGCGTCACTGTCAACCCGGGCGAGACTTTCGTCGATCGCATGATCGCCATGGTCGAGAATGCCAAACGTCAGAAGACGCCCAATGAAATTGCTCTGACGATTCTGCTGGTGGCGTTGACAATCGTATTCCTCGGTGTGATCGTCACCTTGCTGCCTTATTCGATGTTCAGCGTTAGTGTCGCCAAGACCGGTACGCCCATCAGCATTACTGTCCTGATCGCCTTGCTGGTCTGTCTGATTCCGACCACGATCGCGGGTTTATTGTCAGCCATTGGCGTGGCTGGCATGAGTCGCATGATGCAGGCGAACGTGATCGCCATTTCCGGTCGTGCTGTCGAAGCGGCGGGCGACGTGGACATCCTGCTGCTCGACAAGACCGGCACGATTACCCTCGGCAACCGGCAGGCGGCAGCATTTGTTGGCGCAGCGGGCGTTTCCGAACAGGAATTGGCTGATGCAGCGCAATTGGCATCATTGGCGGACGAGACCCCCGAAGGCCGTAGCATCGTGATTCTGGCCAAGGAAAAATATAATCTGCGCGGTCGCGATATCCAGGAATTGGGCGCCCATTTTGTGCATTTTACCGCCCAGACGCAAATGAGCGGCGTCAACTTGACAGACCGTGAGATCCGTAAAGGGTCTGCCAAGGCTGTACGCGTGTATGTGGCCGAGAAGGGCGGGCATTTTCCGCCCGGGGTGAAAAGCAGCGTCGATCAGATCGCCAAGCGTGGTTCGACTCCGCTGGTGGTGGCCGAATCGGTGAATGGACATGCTCGCGTGCTGGGTGTGGTGGAACTCAAGGACGTTGTCAAGGGTGGCATCAAGGAACGTTTTGCCGAACTCCGTCGCATGGGCATCTGCACCATCATGATTACCGGCGACAATCGCTTGACTGCGGCGGCAATTGCTGCTGAGGCGGGGGTAGATGACTTTCTGGCAGAGGCAACTCCCGAAGCCAAGCTGGCACTGATCCGTCAATATCAGGCCGAAGGACGATTGGTAGCCATGACCGGCGACGGCACCAATGATGCTCCCGCGCTGGCTCAGGCCGATGTGGCGGTTGCCATGAATACGGGTACCCAAGCGGCGAAAGAGGCCGGTAACATGGTTGACCTCGATTCGAACCCGACCAAGCTGATTGAAGTGGTCGAAACAGGCAAGCAGATGTTGATGACGCGCGGTTCCCTGACCACGTTCAGCATTGCCAATGACGTGGCCAAGTATTTCGCTATCATCCCGGCGGCTTTCGTCAGCACTTATCCGCAGCTTTCTGCCTTGAATATCATGGGGCTGGCGAGTCCGTCGTCGGCCATTTTGTCGGCGGTGATTTTTAATGCCCTGATTATCGTGTTCCTGATTCCACTGGCGCTCAAAGGTGTCAAATATCAACCCATGGGGGCGGCAGTATTGTTCAGGCGCAATCTGTTCGTGTATGGGTTGGGCGGTCTGATTGCACCGTTTATCGGCATCAAACTGATCGATATGGTGTTGGCTACCACTGGCCTGGCGTAAGAGGAGAAACATAATGAAGTATTTGTTGCGTCCTGCATTAAGTCTGTTTGTGTTACTAAGTGTGATAACGGGCATTGTTTATCCGCTGGTGGTCACCGGTATTTCCCGCGTACTGTTTCCGGACGATGCTGCCGGCAGTTTGATCACGGTAGCGGGCAAGCCCGTCGGTTCACGCTTGATCGGACAGAACTTCGCCAATCCGAAGTATTTCTGGGGTCGTCCTTCAGCGACTTCGCCTCAGCCTTACAACGGCATGGCATCCAGCGGATCGAACTTGGGTTCGCTGAATCCGGCGCTGGTCGATGCCATCAAGGGCAGGGTGGCTGCGTTGAAAGCCGCCGATCTGTATAATGGCGGATCAATCCCGCTCGATCTCGTCACGGCTTCGGGCAGCGGACTCGATCCGCACATCAGTCCGGCTGCGGCCGTGTATCAGGAAGCGCGGGTCGCCCGTATTCGCGGCCTGACACCTGATGCCGTGCATGCGCTGGTAGAAAAATATACCGAAGGGCGGCAATGGGGGTTATTTGGCGACCCGCGCGTCAATGTGCTGGAGCTGAATCTGGCGCTGGATCGATTGGTAAATCAGCGCCCATGAGTGTAATCTGTTTTTTTGCAAACGGTTTCTGACGCAATGGATCTTGATCAAAGACCGGACCCGGATACGTTGCTGACCCGTCTTGCCGAGGAGGAGGCACGTGCACGGCGGGGGAAATTGAAGATTTTTTTTGGCGCGTCGGCTGGTGTCGGCAAAACTTATGCGATGTTGTCCGCAGCACAGCAACAGCTTGCACAGGGTGTCGATGTGGTCATCGGCGTGGTCGAAACGCATGGACGGAAGGAAACGGAGGCCATTCTCCGTGGGTTGACGATTCTTCCCATGCGGGAAGTACCCTACCGTAATCGAATGTTGAAGGAGTTCGATCTGGACGGCGCACTGGCGCGCAAGCCGGAGTTGATCCTGATGGATGAGCTTGCCCACTCCAATGTGCCGGGTTCCCGCCACCCCAAACGTTTCCAGGATGTGGAAGAGTTGCTTGCGGCCGGTATCAACGTTTATTCCACCGTCAATGTACAGCATCTGGAAACCTTGAACGATGTCGTCGGAGGCATTACCGGAATACGGGTCTGGGAAACCGTGCCGGATCAGGCTTTCGATTCGGCGGACGAGATTATTCTGGTCGACCTGACGCCGGATGAATTGCTGCAGCGACTCAAAGAAGGCAAGGTATATCTGCCGCATCAGGCCGAGCGGGCGATTCAGAACTTTTTTCGCAAAGGCAATTTGATTGCGTTGCGGGAACTGGCCTTGCGCCGTACCGCTGACACAGTTGATAGCCAAGTGTTGCAATACCGCCGCGACCAAGCGGTTTCACCCGTGTGGCAAACCCGTGATTCATTGCTGGCTTGCGTCGGTACAGGCGAAGGTTCCGACCGCGTGCTGCGCAGCGCGGCACGGATAGCGACGCGGTTCGGCGTGCCGTGGCATGCTGTCTATGTCGAAACACCCGAACTGCAAAGGCTTTCCGGAATCCAGCGCCAGCGTACTTTGGTCAACCTTAAACTGGCACAGGAATTGGGCGCGGAAACGGCCTCATTGTCTGGTAATGATGCGATCGGGACGGTGGTGCGTTATGCGCGCGACCATAACCTTTCCAAAATCATCGTCGGACGCGACCATCCACGGGTCTGGCGACCCTGGAGGCGTTCTTTTGCCGACCGGGTCGGCAAGCTGGCGCCCGATCTCGATGTCATCCAAGTGGCACGAGAACAGGGTGCTGTCTATGCGCCAAGAGCCGAAGGCTACAAGATCGAATCGATGCTTTCCGGTTTGCAGGCACCCTGGCAATCTTATGTCAATAGCGTGGGAATATGCATTCTGGCCACGCTGATCGCTGCTCCTTTGCACTCGGTGTTCGAGCTGGCCAATATCGCCATGGTGTTTTTGCTGGCGGTGGTGCTGGTTTCGGTGCGTTACGGGCTGGGCCCGTCTATCATGGCTTCGTTCCTCAATGTAGCTGCTTTCGATTTTTTTTATGTGCCGCCCCGCTTTTCCTTTGCCGTCAGTGATGTGCAATACATTCTGACCTTTACTGTCATGTTGCTGGTTGGCCTGATAACGGCAAAGCTGACGACCGGCCTGAAATTCCAAGCCAATGTCGCCAGTCGGCGCGAACAACGGGTGCGCGCATTGTATGAGATGTCGCGCGATTTGTCCGGTGTGCTGATGCCGGAACAGATTACCGATATCAGTCAACGGTTCGCCGAAACCGAATTCGGTGCCAAATCCTGCATCATGCTGGCCGATGACCAAGATCGGCTGGGTTCTCCGTTGCATGCTGCGGGCCATGCCCCTGCGGTGGATATCGCGATTGGGCAATGGGCGTTCGAACACGGTTCGGAAGCTGGAATCGGCACGGATACGCTGGCGGCCAGCCCGGTCATGTATGTACCCTTGAAAGCGCCGATGCGAATTCGCGGCGTGCTTGCGCTGGAGCCAAGCGACCCCAACCGTTTGGTTACGCCTGAACAGCGGCGTTTGCTCGATACCTTCGCGCGGCTGATCGCCATCTCGCTGGAGCGTATTCATTACGTGGAAGTCGCGCAAAGCACCACGCTTCAAATGGAATCCGAACGCTTGCGCAATTCTTTGCTCTCGGCCATTTCACACGACTTGCGCACGCCGCTTACCGTGTTGATCGGGTTGGCCGATTCCATGACCATGACGCAGCCGCCGCCGACCGGTCAGCAGGCCGAGATTGCCAATGCGATGCGTGAAGAAGCCTTGCGCATGCGTTCCTTGGTCAATAATTTGCTCGACATGGCGCGCCTTCAGTCCGGTACAGTTAAACTCAATCGGCAATGGCAGCCGGTGGAAGAGGTTGTCGGTAGCGCCCTGCGTGCCATGCCTACTTTAATGGATGGACATGTGGTGCGCGTTGATCTACCGGAAGATTTGCCGCTGCTCGAATTCGATGCCGCTTTGATTGAGCGCGTATTGTCCAATTTGCTGGAAAATGTCGTCAAATACACGCCGAGCGACAGCACGATCGAGATCGGGGCCGCGCCGAACGGCGCCAATATCGAAATATGGGTCGATGACAACGGGCCGGGGTTGACTCCAGGCAAGGAAGAAGTGATTTTTACCAAATTCGAACGTGGCGGCAAGGAAAGCACTACTCCGGGCGTCGGTCTCGGACTGGCGATCTGCCGCGCCATCGTGGAAGCGCATGGTGGTACCATTCACGCCGAAAATCGCCCAAAAGGCGGCGCAAGGTTTATTTTCTCCTTGCCGTGCGGCACACCTCCCTCGGTCGAACAGATCGAAGACCATGCCGTTCTGGAGGTCAAGGCATGAGCGATCCGATTCCTGTTGTCATTGTGGTCGAAGACGAGCCTCGGATTAGGCGTTTCGTCCGAATGTCGCTGGAAGCGGAAGGTTATCAGGTATTCGAGGCGGAGACTTTGCGCCGAGGTCTGATCGAAGCCGGCACGCGGCAACCCGATCTGGTGCTTCTTGATCTTGGAATGCCGGATGGCAATGGCGTGAGTTTTATCCGCGACCTGCGAAGCTGGTCGGATATACCGATCATCGTGCTGTCCGCCAGAACGAGCGAATCCGACAAAGTAGAAACGCTGGATACCGGCGCTGACGATTATCTGACCAAGCCGTTCGGGGCGGCGGAACTGATGGCGCGCGTCCGGTCGCAATTGCGTCGTCGTACGGCGGTTGTCGGCAGCGCCGGCAGTGTTGTCGAGTTTGGCAATGTTTGCGTCGATTTGAGATTGCGCCG
The DNA here is from genome assembly GCA_021790625.1 of Pseudomonadota bacterium. Classification (GTDB taxonomy): domain Bacteria; phylum Pseudomonadota; class Gammaproteobacteria; order Burkholderiales; family Sulfuriferulaceae; genus Sulfuriferula. The sequence goes on from JAJYGL010000200.1 coordinate 8,174, forward strand.
TATCGAACGTGCGGGGCTTCCCCTGCATCTGACCCCGATCGAATACCGTTTGCTGGCTTATCTGATGGCCAATCCGAATCGGGTTTTGACCCACCATCAGTTGCTGAGGCATGTCTGGGGACCTTCCCATTCCGAAAGTAGTCATTATGTGCGTGTTTACATGGCGCATCTGCGTAAAAAACTTGAGGATGATCCCTCCCAGCCCAAACACATTGTGACAGAATCCGGCGTTGGATATCGTTTTTTGCTATAGGGTCGTCAAACGATTATTCATGCAGGATGGCTTCCCTAGCTGAAATAGCCGGAAAGCGCGCTTGAATGCTGTGAGTGAATTATTAAGGAAGATGGGATGGACGCCTCCCTCCTCCACGGGGAGCAGGGGCAAGCACTAATAATTGAGGTAGCCCCTCGCGGACCTGACGGCATCTAGGTGCCAAAGTGGGGATAATGAGATTTTTCCACGAACGGACGGAGGGGCTGAAATGAATTTTACAACATATGGGTTGGATATTGCAAAGCGCGTTTTCCAACTGTATTGGGTGGATCACGAAAGCG
>JAJYGL010000152.1:0-3812 GCA_021790625.1 Pseudomonadota bacterium
TTGAGCACACAACTACGATTATTGTCCTTGAGATGCCTATCGGCATAACTATCGCTGTCCGGATGCAGCACCTGAAACCTCACCCCGTCCACCTGCCAGGATTCCCCGGTAACACAACGCACCAGACGCGCCGCCCAAGGCCGCACCACCCCATTCTGCGCGGCCAGAGAAGTCAGGATATGACTCGCTGGCACGGCAGCCAACACCGAATGCGCACCGCCAGTGTGATCATTGTCATCATGGGACAGCACCAGCGTGTCCAGAGCATCAATGCCCTCACCCTGCAAATAGGGCACGATGATGCGTCCCCCGCTGTCGCTACCGTTGCCGTATACCGGCCCGGTGTCAAACAGATAATCGTGCTGATGGGTGCGCAATACCACAGCAAGCCCCTGACCGACATCCAGCGTATCGACCCACAAACCGCCAGGTGGCGGCCTCGGCACATGCACCCAAAACAGTGGCAGCAAACACACCACTCCCAACCAACGGGCGGGCACTCCGCGCGGCAGCAACACCCAGCCCACCCCCGCTGTCCCCAATAACACAGCCCAGCCATCCGGTGCAGGTTGATGCCACACCGGCCACGCCGCCAATTCACGCAATATCGACACCAGCAACGCCAGCACGGCATGCGCCATTTGCACCAACACGGCTATTCCGGTCAAGCTGCCCAGCAACGCCAGCGGCGTCACCAATAATTCCACCACAGGAATTGCCACCACATTCGCCAGCGGCGATACCAGCGACAACTGGCCAAAAAACGCCAGCAGCACTGGCGCCAGGCCAATCGCTACTGCCCACTGCGCACGCCACCAGCGACGCCAGAACGCCACCTCGCCGACCCGCGCATTGCCGACATACCACAGCCAGCCCACCGCACCAAACGATAGCCAGAAACCCGGCGCCAATACGGCCCAGGGATCAATCAGCGACACCACAAACAACGCCACCGTCAACAATACCGTCGCAGACACACGCAAATTGAACAGCATCGCCCACGCTACCGTCAGCAGCATCAACAAAGTGCGTTGCGCAGGCACGCCAAAACCTGCCAGCGCCACATACACAAACGCCACAAAGGCGCTGGCGACGGTTGCCACACGCTGTGCCGGCCATGTCAACACGAGCCACATCAATCCCGGCCATGTGAACACCAGCAACCGGCGCCACAACCAGAACGCCAACACATACGCCAGACCGGCCAACATGGTAATGTGCGATCCGGAAATGGAAATCAGATGCACAATGCCCGTGCGCTGAAACACCTGCCACTGCCAGGCAGGAATATCCGACTGATCGCCCACGGTCAACGCCTTCAGCACACCGGCATACGGCTGTCCGGGCAACCAGGCATCGATCTGTTGCGCCAACAACAACCGCCAGCGGTTAAACGTTCCCGCCCAGGTATAACTGCGATTCGCCAACAGCGACATGCCAGCGCTCATCTGCACGCGACCAAACGCCCGTACATCCTCGGCAAACCAAATACTTTCGGCATCCGGCACATGCGGATTTTCGCTGGCTCGCGGCGAACGCAACGTAATGGTCCACCGCCAACGCTGCCCGGGCAATATGACGGGCAAAGCAAGCGGATGATGGTACGCGGCAAGTAACGCCAATTGCACATGATGCGGAATATGCGCGCCCGGCGTCAACACGGCGTCAATATCAAAAGGAAACCGCACGCCATGCGTCGTTTTGACAGGCATATCTGTCACCAGACCTGTCACCACCACCGGCACATCCGACCAAACAACCGGCAGATAATCGGCCAAACGTTCTGTTGCCCGCAGGCTCGCCCAACCGATTCCCATTGCCAGCCAAATCAATACGACTGCCAACCAGCGCACATTTCGCCACGACAAGGGCAACATCCAAGGCGCCCCCAACAACAGGGGCGATCCCCAAAGCCAGATCGAATCCGGCAACCGCGGCATCCATTGTACCCAACAGACACCGGCAACAAAGGCCAGCATCCCTGCCTGCCACATTTCACGCTTCGTTGGCGGTACCATCAGCACCAAACAACAGCGTTTTCAAACGCCGCAGTTCGTCGCGCAACTGTGCAGCACGTTCGAATTCGAGATTTTTGGCAGCGGTAAGCATCTCTTTTTCCAGTTGCTTGACATCGCGGGTCAACGTCTTTTCATCCTTATGACGATAATCAGCCATTTTTTGCTGTACCCGCCGCGCTGCCTGCGCGCCCTTGTCATCGTACGGGCTATCGATGAGATCTTTTACCTGTTTTACCACACCACGTGGTGTAATACCGTGCTCTGCATTGAAAGTTATCTGTTTTTCACGCCGCCGACTGGTTTCATCCATCGCGCGCCGCATGGAAGCTGTCACAGTATTGCCATACAAAATTGCCTTGCCGTGCAGATGACGTGCAGCACGCCCGATAGTCTGAATCAACGAACGTTCGGAACGCAAAAATCCTTCCTTATCCGCATCCATGATGGCGACCAGCGAAACCTCAGGAATATCCAATCCTTCACGCAACAAATTGATGCCCACCAACACATCAAACATGCCCAAACGCAAATCCCGAATGATTTCCACCCGTTCCACCGTATCCACATCCGAATGCAGATAACGCACCCGCACGCCATGTTCGCTCAAAAAATCCGTCAAATTCTCTGCCATGCGCTTGGTCAATGTCGTAATCAGCACCCGTTCCTGTTGTGCCTCCCGCAAACGAATTTCGGACAATACGTCGTCCACCTGCGTATCCGCTGGCCGCACTTCTATTTCCGGATCGATCAACCCCGTGGGGCGCGCCACCTGTTCGACCACCTGCGCCTGATGCACGCGCTCATATTCCGCAGGCGTCGCGGAAATGAACACTGCCTGCCGCATCACCTGCTCGAACTCATCGAAACGTAACGGGCGATTATCCAGCGCCGACGGCAGGCGAAAACCATAATTCACCAGATTCTCTTTACGCGCCCGGTCACCTTTGTACATACCGCCAATTTGTGGAATGGTCACATGCGATTCATCCAGCAACATGATGGCATCCGGCGGCAAATAATCGATCAGCGTCGGTGGCGGTTCGCCCGCTTTACGGTGCGACAAATGGCGCGAATAATTCTCGATACCTTTGCAAAAACCCAATTCATTCATCATTTCCAGATCAAAACGGGTACGCTGCTCCAAACGTTGCGCCTCGACCAGGCGCCCCTCCTGCTGCAACTCGTTCAAACGCTCTCGCAATTCCTGTTTGATGGTTTCCATGGCACGCAGCGTCGTTTCGCGTGGCGTCACATAATGACTGGACGGGTAAATCGTAACCCGTTGCATTTTATGCAACACCTGCCCGGTCAACGGATCAAACAAGCTGATACTCTCCACTTCGTCATCAAACAGCGACAATCGAACAGCGTGCTCCGCATTTTCTGCCGGAAAGATATCCAGCACATCGCCACGCACGCGAAAAATGCCACGCCGAAACTCAAACTCATTGCGCGTGTACTGCATGGAAACCAGACGTGTGATGATGTCGCGCGAGGACAAACGTTCCCCCTGCCGTACGTGTAAAATCATTTGGTGATAATCGCCAGGGTCGCCGATACCATAAATCGCCGATACCGTCGCCACAATAATACTATCGCGCCGCTCCAACAGTGATTTTGTCGCTGAAAGCCGCATCTGCTCGATATGCTCGTTTATGCTCGAATCCTTCTCAATAAATAAATCCCGGGACGGCACATACGCTTCCGGTTGATAATAATCGTAATATGATACAAAATATTCTACAGCGTTGCCAGGAAAAAATTCGCGCATCTCGGCGTACAATTGAGCCGCCA
>JAJYGL010000152.1:4679-8668 GCA_021790625.1 Pseudomonadota bacterium
CATCAACAGTCCAAGCAACCCGAGCGGCGCCGTATACTCTGCCGACGAACTCGCCGCACTCGGTGAAGTGCTGCGACAATTTCCAGATATCCTGATTGCCACTGACGATATGTATGAGCACATCCAGCTACAGGACGAGCCTTTTTACAACATTCTGAACGTCTGTCCTGACCTGACGCCACGCACTGTCGTGCTGAATGGCGTATCCAAAGCGTATGCAATGACCGGCTGGCGCATAGGCTACTGCGCCGGCCCTGCCGAACTCATCACCGCAATGGAAAACGTCCAGTCACAATCGACATCCAATCCGACCTCCATTTCACAGGTAGCAGCAGAAGCCGCATTAAATGGCGATCAATCCTGCATCACACCCATGATTACCGCCTTTCGTGAACGCCACGAATTTGTCGTCAACAGGCTAAACGAACTGCATGGCATCGACTGCCTGTACGCTGGCGGCGCATTTTACGCCTTCTTCGATGCCAGTTGCGCCATTTATCGTCTGCACAAAGAAGGACGTATCAACGCCGCTACCGACCTCGCCTTCACCGAATACCTGCTTGAACACGCGGGAATCGCCCTGGTGCCAGGGTCTGCCTTCGGCAGCGAAGGTTATGCACGACTGTCATTTGCAACCTCCATGCCGCAACTGCAAACCGCCTTGCAACGTCTGGAGGCAGCGTTAACCTGACGCAAGCCATCACGCGAGCCATCAATGTACCCGCTCATTCGCCCCCTGCTGTTCCAGCTTGATCCGGAAACTGCGCACCACGTCACGCTCACGAGCTTGCGTCTCGCACAACGGCTTGGCATTCGCGTCGCGCCCAAACCGGCAGAAAAACCCGTCAAGGTCATGGGTCTCACCTTTCCCAATCCCGTCGGGCTGGCAGCAGGTCTGGACAAAAATGGCGAATACATCGATGCCCTTGCCGCACTCGGGTTCGGTTTCCTTGAAATTGGCACCGTCACCCCACGCCCGCAACCCGGCAACCCAAAGCCCCGCCTGTTTCGCCTGCCGGCAGCACAAGCCATCATCAACCGCATGGGCTTTAACAACCATGGGGTGACCTACCTGCTCGAACAAGTCAAAAACGCCAACTACCGTGGCATCCTGGGCATTAACATCGGCAAGAATGCCACCACACCCATTCAGAATGCCGCCGAAGATTATCAAACGGCACTCACCGCCGTCTACCCACACGCAAGCTACGTCACCATCAACATTTCCTCCCCCAACACCAGTCACTTGCGCGAACTGCAAGCGGGCGACGCCATCGGCCAACTGCTCGCCAGTCTGAAAGCCACGCAAACCCATCTGGCCGACCAGCATGGCCGTTATGTGCCACTGGCCATCAAAATTGCCCCCGACCTGGATGATAGCGCCATCCGGCATCTGGCCGACCAACTGCGCCTGCACCGCATGGATGCAGTCATCGCCACCAACACCACGCTGTCCCGAACCGGAACCGATGGCCTGCCGCACGCCGAAGAGACCGGCGGATTATCCGGCGCACCGCTGACCACGCTCTCCACCCACGTCATCCGGCAACTGGCACAAACACTGGCTGGAGAATTACCCATCATCGGCGCAGGCGGCATTTTAAGCGCGCGCGATGCCCAGGAAAAACAAGCGTCCGGTGCGCAACTGATTCAACTCTACACCGGTCTTATTTACCGAGGTCCCGGTTTGATAAAGGAATGTTCAGACGCCCTTGCAGGCCAACCATAAGTAGCCTGTCAAAAAACGTCGCAAGCGCAGCCAAGATGAAACGGAACAGGATGAATCAGCGCTTCTTTTTACGATGGCTCTTCCTCATCGCTACCTTCTGGTACGCTGCGGCATACGCTGCCACGTCACCTGATTTCGATGCGATCCGCGCCGGACACCCTTCATCATGGGCTGTTCTGCGCGATCACGATAACCGGTTTCTGCAAGCCATTCGCTTGCTGCCCGACCAAAACCGTCTCGCATGGGTACCGCTTGCCCAACTCTCGCCCGCCATGCAAAAAGCCGTCCTGATCTCAGAAGATCACCGCTTTTATGCACATCACGGCGTAGATTGGCAAGCCGTTCTCGGCGCCACCTGGGAAAATCTGCGTTACAGCACCCATCGCGGCGCATCCACCCTCAGCATGCAACTGGTCGGCCTGCTCAACCCTGACCTACGCCGCCATCGGGGTGGGCGCACACTCGACCAGAAATGGCGGCAAATTCATGCCGCCTCCGCACTGGAAAAACACTGGAACAAAGCGCAGATTCTGGAAGCGTACCTGAACCTGGCTCCCCTGCGCGCCGGACTGACCGGCATTCATGCAGCCGCGCAAGGATTGTTTGCCACCTCGCCCGATCAACTCGATACCGCACAATCCGCCATTCTGGCCGCCCTGTTGCGCGGACCAAACGCCAAACCCGACACAGTTATCTGGCGCGCCTGCCATCTGGCGCAACACATGGGCGAAACACCCGCCACCTGTCATCGTATCCGCATACTGGTGATGCAACACCTTGGCACGCCACCAACACTATTTCCTGCCGGTATCGCCAATGACGCCGCCCGCACCCTCCTGCACCAACCCGGAGAGACCCTCACCAGCAGCCTCGATATACGGCTACAACAAACAGCGCATCGCATAGTCCATCAAATGACGCATCACAACACCGCATCCTTATCCAACCAAAGCAGCGCCGTCATCATACTCGACAATACCAGCGGCAAAATTCTCGCCTACGCCAGCCAATACCCCAACGCCATGCCATCCCCGTTTGAACAACCCATTACCGTCACCGCACTGGCGCAACCGCTACTTTACGCATTCACCCTCAACACTGACGCCTCCACGGCAGACACCATTGAAAACGACGCACCGCTCGCCTTCATCAACACCCCGCTGGCGCCCGCGCCCGACTACCCAATCGACTTCGACACCGCGCTTGCCAACGCACAATATCCGGCAGCATGGCGCATCTGGCAACAAATCGACCAAACAGACTGGAAGAATTTCCTGCAATCACTCAACCTGCAAACCAGCAATACCTCCACCCCCGCCGTCACCGGCAACCTGATCAACCTTGCCAATGCCTGGCAAATGCTGGCCAACCACGGCACCCGCCAAACTGCCAGCTTTTATCCCGACGACACACACCAATCCCAACCGATACTACCCCCCGATATCGCCGACCGCATCGCTTCTGCGCTGACACAACCCCGCATGACAGCCGGCATCTGGATAAATCCACACGCCCCAACGGCATGGCTTGCCGAACAAGACGCCTGCCAGACAGAAATCGCCGGTTACACCAACCAGATCACCCTGTTGCTTTTCCGCCAATCCACCACCTGCGCCGGCAACCTGCTGCATTCAAGCCTGCCAGCATGGCAACGCCTCATCAACAACTAGCAAGTTTAACTAGAGTTTAAATAGCGAACTTAAATAGGGGACTAAATAGCATTAAAGGGACGAACCACGATTTCTGGAACAATGGCGATAAATTGTGGTCTCTGTTCCATTCCCGACTCGGCATCAAACAACTGGCCAGCGCTCCTGCCGGAGTAATTGCATACACACTGCGTTCCCATTACACTTAAGGGTAACTCTAAAAATTCAGAGTTCGCCCAAATGCAAGGCGTGAAAAAAATTTCGCTGCGCAGTATATATATGATATATAAGCAAGAAATTTTTTACGCAACGCTGCAGTTGGGATGAAATCCGGATTTTTAGAGGTGCCCCCCAATTTATCCCGTTTTTTAACATCAGGCACATCACCATGAACTATCGCCAACTTGGACACAGCACACTCGACGTTTCTGCCATTTGTCTGGGCAGCATGACCTGGGGACAACAAAACACCGAGGCTGAAGCGCACAGCCAACTCGATTTCGCTGCGGAGCGCGGCATCAACTTCATCGACACCGCAGAAATGTACCCCGTACCGCCACGGGAACAAACCTACACCCGCACAGAGACTATCATCGGTAACTGGCTACAGC
>JAJYGL010000202.1:0-4903 GCA_021790625.1 Pseudomonadota bacterium
AACCAGCCAGAACTGGCCCAGGCCAACCGCATCAGTTGGGGCATCACACCCGCCGAACAGGAACACATCCAGGCACACGGATACCCAGATTGGTTGCGCGGGCAGCTCACGTTTGTCGCGCAGCCCATCCTGCCCGGCGAGATACAGCAAGAGATCGACGCCATGGACATCAGCCGGCTGACGCTGGCAGACATCCTGCGCGCCCAGCATACCCTGCAACAACACATTCACTCCGCCGACAACGCCGACAAACAGGCCGCACTGAAAAAACTTGCCAATCAGCGCAGGCAGCAACTCATTCTGCAAGGCAGCGAACGACGGCTGCTGCGCGCCGTCTATTCGCCCCAGCAACTGCAGGAAGTGTTGACCTGGTTCTGGTTCAACCATTTCAACGTATTCGCGCCCAAGGCGCAGGACGCCCTGCTGGTGGCCGATTATGAGGAAAACGCCATCCGGCCGCATGTACTGGGCAGATTTGGCGACCTGGTCTGGGCCACCCTGACGCATCCGGCCATGTTGGTTTACCTGGACAATCAACAGAACGACGTCAACGCTGGCAACGAGAACTATGCGCGCGAACTGATGGAACTGCATACGCTGGGCGTCAATGGCGGCTATACCCAGCAGGACGTGCAGGCACTGGCGAAAATCCTGACCGGCGCCACCTTTCGCCTGCCCGAGAACTGCCCGTCGCAACAACACACGCTGGCCGGAGTGCCGCAGGCGGACATCAGCCCGCTGTTCTGTTTCCTGCCGCGCCAGCACGACGAGAGCGCCAAACAATTCCTGCATCAGGATTTTCCCGCCAATGGCGGTGCCGACGAACTGGTGCACGCAGTCACGCTGCTGATCGACAGCCCGGCAACCGCGCAGCATGTCTGCGACCAGCTCGCGAGCTATTTTCTCGGCCATAGCCCGTCGCCTGCGCTGCTGCAGCACCTGTCACACACTTTCCGCCAATCGGATGGCGACATTGCCGACACCCTCGCCATACTGTTCCGGTCAGAAGAATTTCGCCACAGCAACGACCAGACGTTCAAGGATCCAGTGCGCTACGTCGTCTCGTCGGTACGACTGCTGTATGGCAGCATGCCCATCCGCAACGCGCGACCCATGGTCAACTGGATCAATCAATTGGGCGAGGGCCTGTACAACCATGTCAGTCCGGACGGATACCCCCTGACGGGCAAGATATGGCTGTCGGACGACCAGATCAGCAAGCGCCTGCTCCTTGCGCGGCAATTGCCGATGGCAGCCGGCGCGCTGTACGTGAGCGAAGATACGATCGACAAACTGCAGGACACCGACCCCACGCAATTGCAACAATTGCGGCAGGCGGCGCGGACGGCGCATCCCATCGACAGTTTCCGCATCCGGGACTGGATCACGCCGCTGCTGGACGCGCATACGCGCGATACCCTGGATGGCAGCCATTCCCTGGAAGAATGGGACAGCCTGCTGTTGTCCGCTCCGGCCTGGATGTACGACTAGGGAGAACGACATGAATCGACGCCAATACCTGCACCACATGGCTGCACTTGCTGCGCTGACACTCATCGACGGACGCGTGTGGGCCGTCCCCGACGCGGCACAGGCAGGCGGCAACCGGCTGCTCGTCGTCATGCTGCGCGGCGCGTATGACGGCAACAGTCTGCTCGTGCCGCATGGATTCCCCTTTTATTATGCGGCACGCCCCAACATCGCCATTCCGCACCCGCAATCCGGGCAGACCGACAGCGCGATCGACATCGGCCACGGTTACGGATTGCATCCGGTGCTGCGCGACAGTGTCTGGCCGCTGTTTCAGCGCCAGCAGCTCGCGTTCGTGCCCTTTTCCGGCAGCGGCGATATGTCGCGCAGTCATTTCGAAGCGCAGGATCTCATGGAACTCGGCGTAGCCCCGGGTCCGCACCTCGACGAAAGCAGCGGTTTCCTTGAACGGCTGGTACAGGTGTTGCGGGACAGCCACCGGCCGGCCGGCGGCATCGCGTTCACCAACAATCTGCCGCTGTCTTTCAAAGGTCCGCATATCGTTCCCAACATCGCCTTGAACGGAAACGTCCAGACACTGCCGGACAATGCAGAAACCGAACGCATCAAGGCGCTGTACGCCGGTAGCGCACTGGACTCATATCTGCAGTCCGGCATGCGAACCCGCGCAGAAATTGCCGCCACCTTGGGCGACATGCAGCAATCTGCCCGCGGGGCCGCTCACCCAGATCAGTTTGTCGCCATGACCGGCAAGATGGCCCGCCTGATGCGCGACGACCCACGTTACAGCATCGCCTTCGTCGATCTGGGCGGATGGGACAGCCATATCAATCAGGGTGCCACACAAGGCATGCTCGCCAGCCATCTGGACCAACTGGGGAAAGGTCTGCGAATGTTTGCCGATACCATGGGTGATGCGGCGTGGCGGCACACCGTGGTAGTGGTCATGTCGGAATTCGGCCGCACCTTCCGCGAAAACGGCACACGCGGCACCGATCACGGGCACGGCAATACGCTCTGGGTGCTGGGCGGCAGCATCCAGGGCGGCCGACTGGCAGGTGAAATGGGCGATCTTAACGAAGCCAGCCTGTTCCAGCAACGCGATACGCCCATCCTGAACGATTACCGCAGTGTGCTGGCCAACCTGATGCAACGCATGTACGCCCTCGATGATCGGGCGCTGGAGCAGGTTTTTCCCCGCGTGACGCCGCACGAATTTGCCCTGCTCTGACGCGGCCTGCAACGAGAACTGGCACCATTGTTGACCGCCCCCGGCAAAATCCGGAATCCCGAATTTTTTGTGCAAGGTTCATGATTCTGTCATGCAGCTACGTTAGATTACGCATTGTCGCGTTTGATGTGGGGTATTGTTTTTTATGCTTGCTTTCCGACAAGGCTCTGTTGAGGCGTTACATCCAGATCGCGTTTATTGCAAGACTGATAAAGGCCGGCAGGAGGTCGGTTCGCGGACACATGGGTTATTGGCGCGTCAGCGTAGCGCACTGATTTTGATTGATTGTGCAAAAAACATGGGTGTGCTGGCGAATGTCATTCCGCTGGAAGAATTGCGAGAAACCATTCCTTATCTGCTAGAGCAAGGGTTCGTTGTGCTGGCTGAATCGATTCGCGAGCAGGCGCGTATGGCGGCGGCCGCCGCTGCGCGCAGTTCATTGTCAGCGCGTGGGCAGCCAGACAGCAAATCGGCAGGTCGCCCAACAGCCAATCAGCCCGCCGCTTCGCCAGCAGTGTTGACCAGCGCGGCACCCGTTTTGACGCAGAACGTGGCGGTGGTACACAAAGTGAAAGAGTTCATGATTACCATGGCCAACACACATTTGGGACTCATGGGCGCGGATACCATCGCGCGTATCCAGCGCTGTCATACGGCAGAACAGTTGTTTGCTGCGGCAGCTTTCTGGCACATGGCGCTGCGCGAATCCAAAACCGGCCGTCTGTATGCGGGCGCCTTTCTGGAGCAGGTCAAATTCGAGCTGCGCGAAGGCAGTTGATTTCCAGGCGGTTCCCGTGAAGCTGGTATCAATTTTCTTGCGTTGGATGTTTGAACAGTTTGCGCTGCAATGTGCGTCGGTGCATGTTGAGCGCTCGGGCAGTGGCTGAGATGTTGCCGTGATGTTCGTTGAGCACACGCTGGATGTGTTCCCATTCCAACCGTTGCACCGAAGGCGGATGCTCGGCGGGGGCAATGGTCGGGTTGCCATCCGGTTGGCGTTGCAATGCGGCGATAATGTCCGATAATGCTGCCGGTTTGGCGAGATAATGCGTGGCACCGAGTTTGATGGCTTCCACTGCCGTGGCAATGCTGGCATAGCCCGTCAGCATGACAATGTGCATGGCGGGATTACATAGTTTTAGTGCAGGGATGAGGTGCAACCCGCTTTCCCCCGGCATTTTTAAATCCAGCAGGGCGTGCGTTGGTGGATCGCTGTGTTGCAATTGCCGCAAGGCGTCAGCAACGCTGTCCGCCCGCCGTACCGTAAATCCGCGCCGGTTCAGTGTGCGGGTCAGCACAGAACAAAAGGCATCATCATCATCAACGAGCAATAGAGACATGTCAGAGCGCCGTATCAGACGAAGTGGTGGGAATTCGGGGTAAGCGCACACTGACGCAAGTTCCGCCGCCCTGTCTTGGTTTTACTCGCACACTCCCGCCCAACTGTTCGATGCTGGCGTTGGCCAGCATAATGCCGATACCCGTTCCGCCCTGCCCTTGTTTGGTGGTGAAAAAAGCCTGTCCGATGGGGGCATGCGGCGGAAAGCCGTTGCCTCTGTCGCATATATGGATATCTACCGCGGTCGCATCCCATTCGGCTGCGATTTCAATGGGTTGTTTGCTGGCATCGGCGGCGTTGTTGCAAAAATTGATGAGCGCCTGCGCCAGCGTTTCACTGCTCAGGATGACCGGGTCGGGAGGTTCGCTCAGCCAGCATATCTGGTATTTGGCTTGTGGCCGCATCAATTGCCAGTTTTCCATGGCAGAAGGCAGGAAGGTAGTGAGCATGCTGTGTTGGATGGTCTCGGCACGAGCTGCGCCCTGTTGCGTGAGGCGAGTGAGAATCTGTTTGCTGATCTGAATCTGTTGACGGAGAACAAGCAGGCTTTGAGCGATGTCGGGATTATCGGTGGCATGGGCAAGGCAGTCTTCCTGAAGCGTTTCCGTGAGCAGACTCATGGTTGCCAGAGGTGTGGATAATTCATGTGCCGCTCCGGCTGCCAGACTGGCAATGGCGATAATCTGTTCGTGGCGCAGGTTTTGCTCGCGCAGGCGCGCAATATCGTGGTCACGCTGACGCAATAGCCTGGTCAGATCGCCGATGAAGAAAGTTATCAACAGGGCGCTGGCCATGAAATTCATCCACATGCCCACCAAGTGCAGGTTGAACAGGTGACTGCC
>JAJYGL010000202.1:5109-8608 GCA_021790625.1 Pseudomonadota bacterium
ACCAGCATTCAAAAGCGGTGACGGGCCAGTTGCGCCGCAGGCGATAACCGGTAAACAGGTTGATGCCGAGAGAAAATGACAGCACCGGCCATAGATCGTGCAGCGGTAACGCGATGTGCAAAGTCAGCCGGGAGGCCAGAATGACAGCGGTCTGCGCGGCAAGACCGTACCAGCGTAACCAGAACAGTTTGCGCAGCAGTTCGCGCGGGGCGAGTGTCAGGGTGTGCAGAAGGTCAATCATGTGCATATTGTAGCCGAACAGGTGGTGCGGATGGGCGTGACGAGTTGTCGCAGGCGTCTTTGTCCAGATTAAGACACCGGTTTTCAGGCCGAAATTGGCAGGCGTGATCAGGGATGGAGATGGAAAGTCAGGGTTTGCGACAGCGATGTAAAACATGTTATGGTAAGCACTTTATTTACCAGCAAAGGATGATGTCATGGCTGTTCTGGAACTGACCGAAGAAAATTTTGAAAGCACCATCACCAGCCAGGACTTTATCCTGCTGGATTTCTGGGCGCCCTGGTGCGCGCCTTGCCGCGCTTTTGCGCCGATATTTGAAGCAGCCTCAGAAAAATATCCCGACATTACTTTTGCCAAGGTCAATACGGAAGTCGAGCAGGGTCTGGCTGCCAGCTTTCAGATTCGATCCATTCCCACCTTGATGATTTTTCGTGAAAAAGTAATTATTTTTTCTCAGCCTGGTTCGTTGCCCGCTTCAGCGCTCGACGATTTGATTACGCAGGCCAAGGCGTTGGATATGGCGGAGGTACACAAGGAAATTGCCGAGCAGCAAGCAGCAGCGTCCTGATTGCCGGGGGTGGTGATTTCCTAACGCGGCGTTTTCAGGTATCGAGTTGTTTTAACCACCCTGCCCGTTCGGCTGCGGCCGAACCGGTGAGGACAAAACCCAGCAAACGGTTGTCGGCGTCGCGTTGTGCGGCATAGATGGCATTGGGTTGTGTATCGATGTGCCACTGCCATCCGCTACTGGCTGGTGGCGTGACCAGTGCAATCGGATAAGCGGGCGTTTTGACAATTACCGGCATTACCGGGTAGTGTACCGGCGTAAGGTCGCCCGCCAGCGTGGTTGCCAATGCTCGCGCTTGGGTCAGCAGTGGTTGGACGAAAGGCAGTAGTTGTCCGTTCAATTCGGCACCATCTCCCAAAGCATAAATATCGGGGATGTTGGTTCTTAGATGTTCATCGACCAGAATGCCTCGGTTGATAACGATGCCAGCGGTTACTGCCAGCGCGGTGCGAGGTTTGAGTCCAATAGCACTGACAACCAGATCGGTGGTGATGGCCTCGCCATTGTCGAGGGTTACCGAGAGTTGATTGATGTGCTGGTGTACGGATTTTGCCCGTCGTTGCAAACGATAATCCACGCCAAGCTGGCTCAGGGCGTGTACCAGCTGTTTGCCGGCGATTTCTGGAATCGAGCGGTCCAGCGGCCAATTACCGGCATGTACCACAGTGACCGGGTAACCTGCAGTGGCCAGGTCGTTGGCGAATTCGCAGCCAATCAATCCGCCACCTAGCAAGGTAATGTGGCGTGCGTTTTTTAGTGCTTCGTGAAATCGGGTGTAATCCTGCAGGCTGTTGACGGATAGTACGCGCTCGGCGGCATCTCCCGCCAGTTGCGGGTTGAGGGTGTCTGCGCCGGTAGCGAGGACTAAGCGCTGCCAGAAGATCGTTTGTCCATTGGCTTGCAGTGAATGTTGCGCCACGTCGATTTGCGTGACTTGCGTGTGCGGAAGGATGTTTGCCTGTAATTGGGCAGCCATTTGTTCCGCGCTGGCCTGCGCCAGCATGGCAGGAGTTTTTTTCTGCGCAAAGGCTGCCGAGAGCATGGGTTTGCTGTAAGAGACGCCATCATCGGCAGTGATGATGGTCAAAGGGCTGGTTGTATCGCGTTTGCGCCACTCACGGGCCAGCGTGTAAGCCGCCATGCCGCTGCCGATGATTGTCAAAGATTGTTGCATGCTTATTCTCCTGACCCGTGGTGGTTTGCTTATACGATAATCATTTCAAAATCGGCTTTTGCGACGCCGCAATCGGGGCAACACCAGTCTTCCGGAATGTCTTCCCATCGGGTGCCGGGGGTGATGCCTTCTTCAGGCAACCCGGCTACTTCGTCATAAATGAATCCACAAACGATACATTGCCATTTTTTCATCTGATTTCTCCTGAGGTATTGGATGGGTTATCGACCAGCGGCCTGGACATGTTCCAGCGTTTCACGGTAATGATTGGCGTGGCGCTCTTCTACCTTGGCCAGAGCGGCAAAACGTTTGGCGGCTTTTTCCAGCATGGCCTTGAAACGTTCAGCGTGCTCGCGTGATTCTGCAATCTGGTCGTCGATTTCTGCCACAGCAGCGTGTTGTTCTTCTTCCACAGCAGCGTGGCGGAACGAAGGGTACATTTCCGTGTATTCGTAGGTTTCGCCCTCGATGGCCATATTGAGGCAACGAGCGGGGGACATGCTGGCAGCCGGGAATAGCAAGTCGAGATGACCAAAGGCGTGCAGAATTTCCTGCGCGGCGGTGGCTTCGAACACACGGGCGGTTTCTTCATCGCCCGCGGCACGGCAGATGCGGGCAAAGTACATGTATTTGATATGTGCCATGGATTCGCCGGCGAAAGCGGATTCCAGATTCTTGATGGTGACGGACGTGGTATCTTGATGCATGAAAGGCTCCTTAATAACGTGGTGGTTCAACAAACAGTGCTTTTGCAAGCCCCTTGAAGCAGCATGTTACCGGCAACAAAATAATAAATCTAATGAATCATTATTATCGGCTTGATAGTTTTTTATTATGTATCGGCCATCCAGTTGACGCAGGGCAGCGCAGCCTGGTGTATGGCCTGCACCAGTGCCGCGATAGCTTGCGGGCGGGGAAAACTGTTGCGCCAGACTAGCGCCACGGTGCGAGAAGGGGCCGGTTGCTGAAATGGTCGCGCCAACAATTGATCGGCGGGCAGGTGCAAGGTTGCAGTGCAAGGCATGACGGTGATGCCGGTGCCGG
The DNA here is from genome assembly GCA_021790625.1 of Pseudomonadota bacterium. Taxonomy (GTDB): domain Bacteria; phylum Pseudomonadota; class Gammaproteobacteria; order Burkholderiales; family Sulfuriferulaceae; genus Sulfuriferula. Next base: position 8,137 of record JAJYGL010000202.1, read on the forward strand.
AAGCGACCATATGACGGATGGTTTCCAGACTGCCGGATTCGAGCGTCCTCTGCATGGATGACGGGTGTGCTGGATGCTGTAGCGCCGGGCAACTGGCGAGGACTTGATCGCGAAAGCAATGACCTGTTCCCAGTAAAAGCAGCGGTTCGTTGGCTAGTTCCAGGGCATGAATGGTTTCACGGCCTGCCCAGGGATGGTCGTGGCGGATGACGACACGAAAATCTTCGTGGTATAGCGCCTGTACGGTCATGCCGTGCTCTGTAAATGGCAGTGCAATCAACATGGCGTCGAGTTCGCCTTGGCGCAGGCGTTCGGTTAGTTTGTGGGTGAAATTCTCTTCCAGCAGCAAGGGCATGTGCGGCGCGAGGGTGTGTAGTGCGGGGATGAGTGTTGGCAGCACATAGGGCGCAACAGTAAAAATGGCGCCCAGCCGCAAGGGCGCGGATAAGGGGTCATGACTCGATCGCGCCAT
>JAJYGL010000049.1:0-3529 GCA_021790625.1 Pseudomonadota bacterium
CCCGATTTGACCCGCAACGCGATTCATGGAGGAGTTAATCAGCGATCCCTCCTTGGTGAGAGGGAGAGTTCTTTCGAATCAGCGCCCGCGTCCGCCGCTGCGATGCGGGCTGGCGGGTGCGCGTGTCGCGGGTTTATGGGCCGGACGGGAAGGCGTATTGCCTGCCGGGCGACGGTTTTGACCACCCGGATTGCCGCCACGCTGGCTACCATTTAATATCGGTTCGGCCTTGATGCGCGGGTCGACTTCAAAACCGGGAAAGGTTTCTGCGACAATCTGGGTTTTAGTCAGACGTTCGATGGCGGTGAGCAGTTTGAGTTCATCCACGCAGACCAGCGAAGTGGCTTCCCCCTCATGTCCTGCCCGGCCTGTGCGTCCGATGCGGTGTACGTAATCTTCAGCCACGTTGGGTAGTTCAAAATTGACGACGTGCGGCAATTCGCTAATGTCGATGCCACGTGCGGCGATGTCGGTAGCAACCAGTACTTGTAACGTACCTGTCTTGAAGGTTTTTAATGCGTTGGTGCGGGCGGACTGACTTTTGTTGCCATGAATCGCCATGGCCGGAATGCCATCACTATCAAGGTGTTCGGCCAGACGATTTGCCGCGTGCTTGGTGCGTGTGAACACCAATACCTGAAACCAGTTGTTGTCTTTGATGAGTTTGGTGAGCAATTCGCGTTTGCGTTCCCGGTCAACCGCCCAGGCCTTTTGTGCCACGAGAGTGGTTGTCGCGTTGCTGCGCGCGACTTCGACCATGACGGGTTGAATCAGTAAACTGTTGGCCAGCGTTTTTATCTCATCCGAAAACGTTGCTGAGAATAACAAAGTTTGACGTTGTTTGGGAATTGACGCCATGATTTTTTTGATATCGCGAATGAAGCCCATGTCAAGCATGCGGTCAGCTTCGTCCAATACCAGAATTTCTACCCGCGACAAATCGACGGTTTTTTGTTGCAGGTGATCCAGCAATCGTCCCGGTGTGGCGACCAGAATGTCGATATGACCGCGCAATTTCTGTATTTGTGGGTTGATATTCACGCCACCGAACATCATCATCGAGGTAAGCGGCAGATACTTACCATATTCGCGCACACTTTCCTCGACTTGCGCAGCCAGTTCGCGCGTCGGTACAAGAACCAGTGCGCGGATTGGCGCGCGGCCCGCTGTTTTGGCGGGGGTCGTGGTTAAGCGGTGCAGAATTGGTAGCACGAATCCGGCCGTTTTGCCGGTGCCGGTCTGCGCGCCGGCCAGTAAATCGCCGCCAGTGAGTACCACCGGGATGGCTTGTGCCTGAATGGGGGTCGGGTCGGTATAACCGCGTTCGGTAACGGCGCGGAGAATGGCTTCGGATAAGCCTAACGTAGCAAAAGACATAAAATTCCTGAAAAACAGACAGCCCAGCGTTGTAACCAACGCCAGTCTAAGGGCGGACAAATGTGGAGAACAGATCAGAACCGCTATGCGAAGACTGGAGCGAACATGACGGGTGCACCCATTGTATCAGAAGTCAACAGGTTTTGTGGAAGTAAAAAGATCCTGGTTGTCGGAGAACACGGGTGAGAGGCTTACTGCCGTTGGTAAATATCCTCAAAGCGTACGATATCGTCTTCGCCCAGATAGCTGCCTGATTGAACCTCGATGAGGTGGAGAGGTACTCTGCCCGGGTTGACCAGTCGGTGTTTGCTGCCCAAAGGAATATAAGTGGACTGATTTTCCGTGAGCAGGGTTTCGGTATCGTCATGGACCACGAGTGCTGTGCCAGAGACGACAATCCAGTGCTCGGCACGATGGTAGTGCATCTGGAGCGACAGTTTTGCGCCGGGGTTGACCATGATGCGTTTGACCTGAAAGCGGTCGCCGGCATCGATGCCTTCGAACCAGCCCCACGGGCGGTAGACACGGTCGTGATACAGGTGTTCGTTGCGTTGTTCTGCTTTGAGCCGTTCGACAATGCGTTTTACGTCTTGAGCATGGTTTTTGTGGGCGACGAGTACGGCATCGGCGGTTTCAACCACAATCAGATCTTCCACGCCGAGAGTGGCGACCAGTCGTGATTCGGCACGGATGAGGCTGTTGTGCGTGTGTTCCAGCATGACGTCGCCACGCACCAGATTGCCATTGTTGTCTTTTTCGCTGACTTGCCAGAGCGCATCCCAGCTACCGATATCGCTCCAGCCAAAGTCGGCCGGTACGACAGCGGCCAGTTGGGTGTGTTCCATGATGGCGTAGTCGATGGAATCTGCCGGACAGGCAGAAAATGCCTGGGGTGCCAATCGCACGAAATCGAGGTCTTGCTGTGCCTGTTCGACAGCAGTCTGGCAGGCGGCAAGGATGTCGGGGCGCAGGCGTTGCATTTCGGTTAGCAGTACATCGGCACGAAACAGAAAGATACCGCTGTTCCAGTCGAATTCGCCGCTGGCGAGATAGCGTTCCGCAGTGGCGAGATCGGGTTTTTCCACAAAGGCGCTGACGGTAAAACTGCCTGGGCAATGACCGAGCGCTTGTGTGCGCTGAATGTAGCCGAAGCCGGTTTCCGGTGCGTGCGGGCGAATGCCGAAAGTGGTCAGATAACCTTGACTGGCAGCATGGTGCGCCGTGGCAACTGCTTTGGCAAAGGCGGTTTCGTTTTCGATACGGTGGTCGGCTGGCATGACCAGCATGAGCGCGTCCGGTGTGTGTCGCGTCAGCCAGAGCGCAGCGACCGTGATGGCGGGCGCAGTATTGCGCCCGACAGGTTCGAGCAAAATGCTGGCATCGCTGATGTCGATGTGGCGCAGTTGCTCTGCCACCAGAAAACGATGCTCCTGATTGCAGATGACAAGTGGAGCGGTTACGTTGCCGGGCAGGGCCATGGCACGGGCAACGGTATTCTGTAACAGGCTTTGTTCGCCGGTCAGGGGCAAAAACTGCTTGGGTAGCGCCGCGCGGGAGAGCGGCCACAGACGGGTACCAGAACCACCGGACAAGATGACCGGAAACAGGGGGGCATGTGACATAGGATATGCTCTTGGTGAAGATATTGTGCGTGATTATCTCAGAAAATGATGAAAAATAAACGAGATAAGATTGACGGAATACAGATTTGTTTCATGGTATCGAGTCTGGCACCAACATTCCAGCCATGATCTGTGCCGTACGCGTTGCGATCTTCCCGATTTGTCCCGCAACGCGGTTTATGGAGGAATAAATCAGCGGTTCCTTATCTCCATTCCTTGGGCAGGTAATAGTCTCCATAGCCTTGTTCATCAACCGGAATATTGATGATTCCTTGGGTAAGGGTATTCTTAGGGGCGTTGCTGATGATATTGGGGAAAGCAATGACCAGACCTACGACCAGTAACTGAATCAGGACAAAGGGTAACGCGCCCAGATAGATTTGTGTCGACGGCAAGGATTTTGGCGCGACACTGCGCAAATAAAACAGCGAGAATCCGAATGGCGGGTGCATGAACGAGGTTTGCATGTTGACGGCGAGCAAAATACCAAACCAGACCAGATCAATCCCCATTTTTTGCGCAACGGGGGC
>JAJYGL010000049.1:4277-8590 GCA_021790625.1 Pseudomonadota bacterium
ACAAAGATGACGGCATAGGCCAATCCGCCGCGCAAACCGCCAAACAACTGCCCAATACTGGTGAGCAGGTCTTCCGCCATGCCGCTGCGTTCCAGAATGAGCCCCATAAAGGTGAAAAACGGAATGGCCAGCAAAGTCTGGTTTGACATGATGCCCATGATGCGATCGGGCAATGCCTGTAACAGACCTGCATCGAGCAGGCCAAAATGAATACCAATGAGGGCAAACAGCAGTCCGTTGGCAGCCAGTGAGAAGGCGGCTGGAAAACCCAGCAGCAAAATGATGGCCAAACTGGCAAACATGACAGGAGCAAGATTAATCATGGCTGGTGTCGTCGAGGATGTCGTCGTGGATGTCGTCGTGGGTATCGTCCGTGAGGTGACCAGTCAGATAAGCACTGTTTTTGATGATTTCCGCGATACCCTGCAAGACAAGCAAAAAAAATCCGGCCGGAATCAATAACTTGACCGGCCAGCGCAGCAGGCCGCCAGCGTCTGGTGAGGTTTCGCCACTTTGCCAGGCAAGCATGAATTCTGGCCATGAAAGATAAATCATCAGGATGGAAAAAGGCAAAAGGAACAATATGTTGCCAAGAATTTCCACCCAGTACTGCGCGGCGGCGGGCAGATGAGCATGTATCAGGTCGATGCGTACATGCCCGCGGTGTTTCAGGGTATAAGCGGCGCCAAGCAGGAAAATGGCACCGAACAGGTACCATTGTAGCTCTAATCCGGCATTGCTGCCGCGTTCAAGACCATAGCGCATTATTGCATTGCCGGCGGAAATGAGCGTGGCAAGCAACACCAGCCATTTGGTTTTTTGGCCGATCCATTCGTTCAGAGTGTCGATGGCGCGGGCAATGGCGAGCCAGAAACGCACGTTATCAGTCTCCGGCAATGGTCATATTGGCGATGAGAATCGAGCCGGTCTGGCGTGAGCTGCGCATTTCCACATCGGTGCCGATGGCGGTGATATCGCGATACATCTGTTTCAGGTTGCCCGCGATGGTGATTTCTTCGACCGGGTATTGAATTTCGCCGTTTTCCACCCAGAAACCGGCGGCGCCACGCGAATAATCGCCTGTTACCATGTTGATGCCGTGACCGAGCAGTTCGGTGACCAGAAGACCTGTTCCCATGCGCGCCAAAAGGCCGTCAAAATCTTCGCCACTATTATTGACCAGCAGGTTGTGGCTGCCACCTGCGTTTCCGGTGGTGGTCATGCCTAATTTGCGTGCGCTATAAGACGACAGGAAATAACCCTGCAATTTACCGCCCGTAATGATGTTGCGTGCACTGGTGCGAACGCCTTCATTGTCGAACGGGCTACTGGCCAGGCCGCGCAACAGATGCGGCTCTTCCCGGATGTTGACCCAGTCAGGGAAAATCTGCTGTCCCAGTGAATCAAGTAAAAAGGATGATTTGCGGTACAGGTGACTGCCACTGATGGCAGAAACGAAATGGGAAAGCAGGCCGCTGGCAATGGGGGCTTCGAACAGTACCGGTACCTGACAGGTTTTGAGTCGGCGAGCATCAAGGCGGCGAACGGTGCGTTCACCGGCGCGTTGGCCGACGGTTTCGGGCGTTAGCAGGTCACCGGCAGAGCGGGCGGAGGTGTACCAGTAATCGCGTTGCATACCTTGTGCGGATTCGGCGATGACGGCGCAACTGAGCCCATGGCGTGAGCTGGGGTAACCTGCCAGGAACCCTAGGCTGTTACCATGAATGAACAGAGACTGTTGCGTACTGACACTGGCGCCTTCCGTGTTGGTGATGCGGGCATCGACAGCCAGAGCGGCGGATTCACAGCGGCGCGCCAGTTCGATGGCGTCATCGACGGATTGTATCCACGGGTGGAACAAATCGAGGTTGGGCGTTTCGTGCGCCAATTGGCCGCGGTCCGGTAAACCGGCAAAGCTGTCCTCTGCCGTATAACGCGCGATGGTGAGCGCCTTGTCGACCGTGTCGTGAATGGCTTTGCTGCTGAAATCGGAGGTAGAGGCATTGCCACGGCGTTGGCCGAGGTAAACACTGACTGACAAGCCTTTGTCGCGGTTATATTCGACGGTTTCGACTTCACCCTTGCGCACGCCGATGGATTGTCCCATGCCGACCGACGCCTCGGCAGCGCAGGCGGTGGCACCTTGGCGGGCGGCATAAGTCAGCATGTCGTTGACCAAGGTTTGCAATGTAGATTGGTCATGGCTGAACGGTTCTGACACGAGAATTCCCCAATGTATGTAATAACGACTAAAACCGGTATCATAACAACATTTTGAGCAAGTCTGCAGAGTGATGAAAGAATTTGTGATGGAAGATGTTGATTCAGAGTCTGGTTCACCGAGTAAAAGCGAGCGTAAGCGGCAAATGACAACGCTGCAGAAATGGGGTGAAGTGCTGGTAGCCCTGCCGAAAGAGCGGCTAAAGAAACTGTCGTTGCCAGATAAATTATATTCAGCCGTGGAAGAAGCGCAACGGATGACTGCGCATGGTGGTCTGCGTCGGCAGATGCAGTATATCGGGCGGTTGATGCGCGAAATAGATGCAGAACCCATTGTTGCACAACTGGAAAACTGGCAAACGCACGAACGGCAGGATAATGCCCGCTTCCATCGTCTGGAAATCTGGCGCGACCGGTTGATTGCAGAAGATGATGCATTACCCGCGGTTCTGGCGATTTATCCCGGGATTGATGTGCAGCCATTGCGTACCCTGATTCGCAATGCACGCAAGGAGAAGAACGCGGGTTCTGCTCCCAAGAGCAGTCGTGCATTGTTCAAGTTATTGCGGGCAGCGGATGAGCGGACAGATGATGGGGCAGGTGAATGGGTGGATGATGTGAATCAGGGCGCGGAACCGGTAACGGAAAATGATACGCCGGACGATTGATGCGCTGAATGTGATATCACGATGATTCGTCGAGTTCGATGCGCAGTTCGGCGATGGCTGCATTCTGCGTTGTGAACAGTTCGCCTGCCTTGCGACTGGCATAACGGGTAATGCGGCATTGATGAAGCTGGTTTTGTTGTCTGACGAGCGTGTCCTGATTGCTCAGGATGGCCGCTTGCCTTAGTGCATCGGTAGGATTTTCTGGCGGTGAGTATTTTGATTCCATTGGCAGAATGTCGATGCGGGTGAACGTTTTCCACGGGCGGCACTGTTGTAGCACTTCGGCAGCACGGCCACCATTGCCCCATAGGCGCATCAGGTGGGACAGATGGTTGATGAGGTCGTGCTGGATGGTGCTGGTCAGCAGAGGGTAATCGCCATCAGGGTGTTTCGCCAATTGCGTGCGGATGCTGTGACCGGCAATTTCGTTGAGTGCGGTGTGATAATTGATTTTCGCTACGCCGTGTGCGATGAGTTTTTTGTGCTGTTCGTCGGATAATCCGGTGCCACCATGGATGACCAGTGGAATGGTGACGCTGTCATGGATTTTGGTCAACCGGGCGAGATCGAGTTTTGGCGATCCTTTCAGCAGACCGTGTACCGTGCCAATCGATACTGCAAGGCAGTCGATGCCGGTGCGTTCGGCAAAGGCTTTGGCTTCGGCGGGTGATGTGTAGGCGATGGCGTCAGTCGGGGCCTCGCCAGATTGTTCGGCGTTTGCCCACGGAATGTAACCCAGTTCACTTTCTACGCTGATGTCGCAGGCGTGGGCCAGTTCGGTGACTGCGCGGGTAAGGCGAAAATTTTCGTCCAGAGTCTGAGTTGATGCGTCAATCATGACGGCGTTGCAGCCGGTCCGGATACCGGCAATGACGGATTCCAGACTGGTGGCATGATCCAGGCAGACGGTAATCGGTACATGGGCATGTTGCGCGCCGGCGTTGATGGCGGCGAGCAATCCGGCGCTGTTTGGTTGAGACAGCAAATATTCTGGAATATTGAGCACGACGGGTGCGCGACACTGTTCGGCAGCAACCAGTACAGCGTCCAAAATAGCAAACGAAGCGACGTTGAAGGCACCGATCGCATAAGCGTGTTGCCGGGCGTGTTTTAGCATGTCGTTCAGATATACACGGGGCATGGGTCTGTCCTGTTTTGCTTAAGGAACCACTGATCTATTCCTGCATGGTTGCAATACGGCTCATAGCGGAATAAATCAGTGCTGCCTTAGTCGTCTTCGCCTAGTTCGGCATTCCAGCCACGTTGTTTGGCATTGTCGATGGCCTGCGCATACAGGCTTTCGTGGCGTTTACGCAAGGGCTCCGGCAGGCGGCTGGGTAGATGGGCGTAAGGTTCCCATGCGGCGTAAACCTGTTCGTACAATTGCTGCATGCGAGCACCATTCCAGCCAGCGCAGGTTTCGGA
>JAJYGL010000176.1:0-6594 GCA_021790625.1 Pseudomonadota bacterium
GCTGGTGTAAGCGGGATTTGTCCGGCGGCCTTCAGTCTCAGGCGCATTGGCTTCAAGTAACAGGCATGTCTGAGCAACAGAATTTGCCGGAGATTGCCAGCAATCTCCCCACCAAAATATCCGGGATCGTTTTTTGGGGTACGATGCTGATCGGGTTACTGATTGCTTTTGTTATTCTGAAAGATAAGGAAAACGAGCTCACAGCGCAATATCACGACAATGCGAAGATTCTGCAAACCGTCATACTGAAATCGCTCGAATATTCCACCAGTCCGGATTTCAATGGTACGACACGTCGTGACATGGCGCATAACCTGAAGCCGTTTCGCGACATCATTCAGTACAATGCCATTGAACTCCGGCGTGGTAACAAGACGCTCCTGTTTGGGCACAAGTCTGCGCATGAGGATGCCATTGCAACCCGATTGAACATTTATCCCTTTTATCCGAAGATGTTGCCGTATCGGGTTGAAACATCGATTTATTTTCCCAGCCTGCAAGAGGTAATCTCGACCTACCGCAAATGGATCCTGCTTTCCTTTGCATCACTGATGATGCTGTTCGGTCTGATCCTACAGTTTATTTTGCAGCGCTTGCTGACTCAGCCGTTTTCTCGCATGGTACATACTGCGCAGCAGTTCGCCGATGGCGAATCCACGGTACGGTTCGACGAGAACCGTAATGATGAATTCGGTTTTTTGTCAAAATTCATCAATCGTGCGCTTGATAGCAGCGCACGGCAATATACCGAGCTGATGAACGCGCTGGAACGCGCGACCGAATCCGAATCGGCCTTGTTTGCCGAGAAAGAGCGTATGGCTGTGACGTTGAATTCTTTATCGGAAGCGGTGATTTCAACTGATGCGCGAGGTGTGGTGGATTATCTGAACCCCATGGCGGAAAAAATGACTGGCTGGTCCTTGCGGGAGGCGCGCGGGCAACAGGTAGCGACCGTGGTGACTGTCATTGATGAATTCAGTCACCACCCATTGGTGGATGCGGTAACCGTGTGCCTGCAACAGAATCAATCTGTGCACATGGTCGAAAATTCTGCTCTGCTGTTGCGCGATGATCGCCTGATTTCAGTTGATATGTCGGCTGCTCCGATGCGTAATGGCAGGGGGGACGTGGTGGGCGCAGTCATGGTGTGTTCGGACGTCAGTCATACACGCAGATTATCGACGCAGTTGTCATACCAGGTCAGTCATGACTCACTGACCAATCTGGCAAACCGCAGCGCCTTCGAACGACGGCTTACCGAATTGCTGGATGATATCCATATGTCGGATACGCATGCGTTGCTTTACATCGATCTGGATCAGTTCAAGGTGGTCAACGATACCTGCGGTCACACCGCTGGCGATGAATTGTTGCGCCAACTGGCGCAGGTATTGCTGGAGTGCATCCGTCATACCGACGTGCTTGCCCGGTTGGGTGGTGACGAATTTGGCATTTTGCTCATCAATTGCGAGCTGGATTGCGCGATTGGAATCGCTGAGAAAATACGCCAGGCAGTGAAGGAGTTCCGTTTTTCCTGGATTGGCAACGTATTTGAAATCGGTGCCAGTATTGGCGTGATTGAAATCAATGCCGACAACCTGAATGCGTCAACCATCATGAGTTCAGCTGATCTGGCGTGTTATGCGGCCAAAGACAATGGCCGCAACCGGGTGCACGTTTATGAAAACACGGATGATGCCCTGTTGCAGCGTCATGGCGAAATGCACTGGATCGCCCTCATCGCCCAAGCACTGGAAGAAGGTCGATTTGTGTTATATCAGCAGCCAATCTGCGAACTGTCCGGCGAACAGACGCGGGTGCACCATTGGGAAATTTTGCTGCGAATGAAGGACAATCAGGGTGCGGTGATTCTGCCCAACCAGTTCATTCCTGCCGCCGAACGTTACAATAAAATGCAGCGCATCGATCGTTGGGTGATCCACAGCGTGTTCGCGGCGCTGGCTAATGGGGCGTTTGTGTCGGCGACAGATGCCAAACCCATGCTGGCGATCAATCTCTCCGGTGCCACGCTCGGAGACGAAAGTGTGCTGAACTTCATCCGTGAAACCGGCAAGCAATTTGGCACGGATTTTAGCCAGATATGTTTCGAGATTACCGAAACAGTGGCGATTAGTAGCCTGAGCAAGGCCACAACCTTTATCAGGGAATTGAAGCAGCTTGGCTGTAAATTCTCGTTGGATGATTTTGGCAGCGGACTGAGTTCGTTCGGCTATCTGAAAAATCTATCTGTCGATTTCATCAAGATCGATGGCAGTTTCGTCAAGGATATGGCGTCTGACCCGATAGACTGTGCGATGGTCGATGCCATTACCGAAATCGGCCATGTCATGAAAATAAAGACCATCGCCGAATGGGTGGAAAATGAAGCAACGCTGGTTCTACTAAAGGCAATGGGCGTTGATTTTGCACAAGGATATTATCTCGGCCGACCAACCGAGGTTGATGTTCATCCGGCCTGCTCGGCCTGAAACTGCACAAGTGGTAATGGTTGCTCATCTGGCAAAAGGCATACGCTAATTCACTGTCTTGATTCTACTGGTGTTCTGCTCGTAGAGCAGGGATTCAGCCTGAAGAAAGGATGAACTTTTTGTAACAATGCTCATCCAACTTTTGTCTGGTGCGTCTGGTGCTAATTGGTATCTCGCCTCTTCCCACTAGTCTACATTTGACGCCCACCTTTTCTCTTTCGTCAGCATTTTTCAGGTTCAATTATGCATGTCCGTAGTAAGTGCTTATTTATAAATGCTTATTCAAAATCATCGCCTGTTCTCCGCGATTTTACACGGACTTCATCCGTTTATTCAACGGAAGCAAAAACGATATGTATCTACTTGTGGATAAAATTGTCTGGAATGCAAACCTTATTTCAATGGAGATGCTAGAAAATGTCTGCCAATCGTGAAGTAATTCCACAGATCCATCCAGGCGCTGCGCTGCGTAAAGAAATTCAAAGTGGCCGATTTATTGCACCTTTTATCGGTATCTTCGATGCTTTTTCCGCAACCATCGCCTCGCAGCACTCCACCAATCTGTTTTACAGCGGTTTCGGCTTTGCCGCCAGCCACTATGGTTTGCCAGACCTGGGCTACATCGCATGGAGCGATATGGTGCAGGCAGCGTGGCGTATCCGTCAGATACTTCCCGAACATAAGTTGTTAGTGGACATTGACGATGGTTATGTGGATGCGCCCATTGCGTGCCATGTCAGCACGCAACTTGAACGCATGGGTGTAGCGATGATTATGCTGGAAGATCAAAAACGTCCGCGCCGTTGCGGGCACTTTGATGGCAAGATCCTATTGCCTCTCGAAGAGTACATGGAAAAACTGGAAATGGTTCTCGCACAGCGCACCGATCTGTGCGTACTGGCGCGTACCGACGCTGCTGGCGAGGAAATTTACCGGCGTGTGGAACGCATTTCCATGACCGATGCTGACGTGATCCTGGTCGATGGGATACGTTCCATCGAAACGCTACGTGAGGTGCGCAAGATTACCGACAAGCCATTGTTGTTCAATCAAATCGCCGGGGGTAAAAGCCCGCGTGTCACCTTGTCCGAGTTGATGGAAGCCGGTGCAATGTTGACGTTGTATTCCACGCCCTGCCTTTTTGCCGCACAAACGGCGATGAATGATTCACTGTCTGCCATTTTTTCCAATGATGGGCGCTTACCCGACACGACGTATGGGCATTCGGTCGGCGTGACTGAGTGCAGTACGCTCTTACAAAAAAATATGGATCTTCACTTGCCGGAAGGCAATACGGTAAAATTGAAAAGAGCGTGACGATGTTGCTCCATCTGCTTGTTTACCTCGTAACCGGTAGCGCAGCGGGTTACCTTGCAGGGTTATTCGGTGTCGGCGGAGGCATCATCATCGTGCCGGTATTGGTTATCTTGTTCAAGGCAACGGGCATTTCGTCATCGGTTATCATGCCCTTGTCCATAGGCACGTCGATGGCTGTCGTATCCGTCACGTCTCTGTTGGGCGCGCGCGCCCATTATGCCAATGCCAACGTGGACTGGACAAAGGCAAAACTGCTATTACCGATGGTTTTGCTCGGCGTGGTCGCCGGCGCTTTGATTGGATCATATATTGCGCATGATGCGCTGATTTGGTGTGTTATTGCCTTCGAATTGAGCGTGGCCACGTTATTCCTTGTTCAGGTTCTACGTAAAGACGGGCACCACGAAGGTGCTGTCCCTAAAAATTCGTTGCCCCACACCATGATGCTCGGCATTTCCAGTGTCTTGGGTTTGGTATCAAGTGTGGTTGGCATCGCCGGAGGCACCTTGTTTGTGCCATTTTTGAGTTTCTGTGGTGTTGGCATGCGCAAAGCCATCGGCACCGCAACAGCTTTGGGTGCTCCTCTTAGTCTGGTCGCTGCTTTTGTTTACCTGTTAACCGGTTTGTCGGGACACAAACCATTGCCTTCGTATTCTATGGGGTACATCTATTTTCCTGCCTTTTTAGGATGCGTGGCCGGAGGAATCTGGACCACAAAACATGGCGCCGCGCTTGGCTTGAAATTCAATCTGCGCTGGCTGAAATTGGTCTTTGCGTTAATCTTATTGGGTGCTGCAGGAAAAATGCTGTTTCTTTAAAAAACAGGCTCCTAGACTACAACTACTCGGTTGCGCAAGAAAACCTTCAATGACATATGCCCGCATCGTCACCCTGACATCGCTTGCCATGATTGCTTTCGCTGGCAACTCACTGCTCTGCCGGGTCGCTCTCAAGCATGCCCACATTGACGCGGCCAGCTTCACTACAATTCGCTTGATTTCCGGTGCTGCGGTGCTTTGGCTGGTCGTACGAATGAGGCGCGGCGCATATACCGGTAGAGGTAACTGGCTGTCGGCATCCGCATTGTTTGCTTATGCCGCCGGATTTTCTTTTGCCTATATGAGCCTGTCTGCAGCAACCGGCGCGCTGCTGCTCTTTGGTGCTGTCCAGGCGACAATGATCGGTTATGGCGTTTGGGCGGGAGAACGTCTGCGTAAACCGCAACTTGTCGGCCTTATACTTGCTCTTGGGGGACTGGTTGGCCTATTATTGCCGGGGCTCTCGGCGCCCCCGCTGTATGGTTCCATCTTGATGTTGGGCGCTGGAGTTGCATGGGGCATTTATTCCTTGCGCGGAAAAAGTGCGAGTGACCCTATCAGCGTCACGGCGGGGAATTTTCTGCGCACTGTTCCGATCGCTGTGGCATTGAGCCTATTGATGTTGAAAGAATCATCACTGGATACTGTTGGTTTCTGGTACGCGGTATCGTCGGGCGCGCTAGCGTCTGGAATAGGTTACGCCATTTGGTACACAGCATTGCCTTCGTTGAAGGCTGCCAACGCTGCAACAGTGCAGCTTAGTGTTCCGGTCATAGCAGCCTTGGGTGCCGCCGCTATTCTGGGTGAACCCATAACCCCGCGTTTAGTATTGGCGTCAGCCGCCATTCTCGGTGGAATTGCGTTGATAATCCTGGAAAAGCAACATGCCAAGAACGCCCAGCCAATTGCGCCCGCGAACCGCCTGTAAGCGAGCAGTTCGCTGACGCAAAATATTGCATCAGGGAACCGCCATTCGGGTCTGGTTCCGACTCCTCTGATTACTATGCACAGGAATAATGGCCGGGTCAAAGTTTGGCAACACGGCCAAATAAAAAAGTCAGGATACGTCGTGACACCTGGGTATCCAGCTTACCAAGCTCCCGCTCTGCGGCCGGATCCAATTCAAGTTTCCAGCCCATACTCCCTCATCACTTCTTCCAAAGGGACTGTTTTGGTTCTACCTGAACGAATATCAATCAAGCGTTGCTCTGCAAGATACAAATCCTCAAGATCGTCCAGGTACTCAAGGATGGCTTCGCGGGCGTAGAAGGTCTTGGTACGGCCTGTGGCCTGTGCCAGTGCTTCAAGACGGCTTTCCACTTCGGCGGGCAGTCTGATGGCGAGCATAGTAATGCTCCTATTGAATTTGCTATACAGGTATAGCGCTCTGCAAGAGAAAAACAACAACGCTTCCATTCCGTGATCTGATTGGAGCGAACCTCAAATTGCTGCGCCAGTTCCGCCAGCAATTTGGCACCCGCCATCGCAGCCAGTGTCGCCTTGGCCCTGAATACCGGCGAGTGGGGATGCCTCGTTCTCTTTGTCACTTCCTACTCCATTCTTTGCTCTTTCGGGCATTGTATGCAACGGCCATCCGCTTAACAATTTTTCAAATTTCCTGGGCCGGTTCTCCCTTTACCCCCTGACCAGCCGCACCCTGGTTTGCGCGATGCCTTCCGAACACAATCGGGCAGGGTTCCCCGGAGCTTAGCGCCAGCTTCGCAACCGATAAAAAATGCCCAGATGAATGCATGCCAGAATCGGCACAAGAAATGCCGGAATGATCAGCCATGGCAGATCGGTTATGATGGTCATCGGCGGATTGGCGTGTATGATCTGCAAGGGCCCGGGTGCAGATACCGCACCGATCCCGATTGCCGCGACGAGATCCAGCAGGCCGAAACCGTTCCACAGCCAGATGGCTGCGCGCGCAGTCGTTGCATGGCGGTAAGCAAGCAGGGCGAGTGGCG
>JAJYGL010000176.1:7152-8580 GCA_021790625.1 Pseudomonadota bacterium
CCAGCGGTGGACGCGTTGCCTGTATCGCGAATATTCCTCGCCGAAGCGGCGTTGCAGGGCTTGTTCTTCCGGAATGATCTGCAGCAGTGTCACGCCTCCCGCAAACAAGGGGATACCCAGAAGATCGATCCAGTCATTCAGCCAGACCGCCCATCCGGCCACGATCAAAGTAAAGCCCAGATACATTGGGTTTCTCGTGAATTGGAAAGGACCATGCATCACCAGAGTACTTGCTTTTGCGGGCGCGAATGGATTGATCGTCGTTTGGGCACGCCGGAAAGTCGAACCTGCCCACGCGACCAGGGCAAAGCCCATCAACGATAAGAGCCATCCCCAGATGGCTATGGCGGGATACATCGGACTTGGTACATAATGGTGGGCAAGGTAAATGGCGAGGCCCACGGCAAGCAGATATAGCGGTGGTGGAATGATCGTCTTGAACATGGTTCGACTCCTGTCTGGTTTCTGGTTGATGAACAGAACCGGCTCTGGCAATCCATTGCTTATTGGTACGTTGGCTCACAGATGCCGGAGCCGGCTGACCCCTGCTTTCTCCAATGCCTTGCGCAGCGGATACATGACACGGCTTACGCTATCGAAACAGCCGTTGTTTGTCATACTGGCCTGGCCTGCATTTGGACTGTGACACCTGTTACCATGCCGCGCCGCTCTGGTTTGACCCGATTCCTTTGCGTCGTTTCCAAAATGAGGTACTATTTGGTACCATCGGCTTCATTATGCGGTACCAATTGGTACCGTGTCAACCAGGGAGAACGAAATTGACATCTGCGTCTTCGACTAAAACGCGGCGGCTGGTTGAACCGGAAATCCGTCAACATATCCTCGATGCGGCATTTACGGTTTTCACCAGACATGGATATGCACAAGCCAGCACGCTTGAAATCGCCTCGCAAGCAAAGATTTCGAAGCGCGATTTGTATGCCTGCTTCGGCAAGAAAGAAGACATGCTTGTTGCCTGCATCACTGACCGCGCGAAACGGCTGAAGTGGCCTCAAGGCGTCCCCTCGCCTCAAACCCGTGAAGCCATGGCGACAGCGCTGGAGCAATTCGGTTACCAACTATTGTGCGAAGTCACCGATCCCACCGTCATTTCCATTTTTCGACTGGCAATTTGCGAAGCCGAGCGAGCGCCGGAAATCCCTCATATTCTCGACAGCGTTGGCCGACAAGCAAGTCGTGACGCTCTGAAAGATTTATTTACGCACGCAAAGGCGGCGGGGCTCGTTCACGGCGACGAGATTGACATGACGCGGCGATTTTTGGCTTTACTCTGGGGAGATTTGATGCTGGGGTTGCTGTTGCGCGTTGCAGAACGTCCAGGCGAGCAGGCGCTGGCACAGCAAGCCCGTCAGGCCGTGGACACCTTCATGCGCATCTTCCCGCCAGCGGAGCAAAAGGAGGAAACCA
>JAJYGL010000189.1 GCA_021790625.1 Pseudomonadota bacterium
CGCTCAATGTCTGAATCCGCTTCGGAAAAGGCCAGTTGCGCGCTGCTGCCCCATTGCGCGCGCAATGTGCGTATGTCGCGCGCCATGCCCAACTCTTCGCCCGCATCGTTTAACAAACGGATATTCATGTTCAGGTGTGCAGGTGGCTCACTCCACCCCGACGCGGTGATTTTCAGTCTGCTACGCGCAGTCAAGAATGCTGCCAGCACCTCCGCTAACGGCCCTTCCTGCCGCAATGCCTGCATGGCGGCCGTCACCGTATCTGCCACTGGCACAAACGCTTGGCGCACCGGTTTCGGCAGGTTTTTGACGTACCAGTTCAGCTTTTCCCGCAACATTCCGGGTACCAGCCAGTCCATGCGCCAAGCGGTTACGGCATTCAGCAAGGGTAAGGGCAAATCCACCGTTACCCCATCCAGCACGTGTCCCGGTTCAAAACGGTAATGCAGCGACAGTTCCACACCATCCATCGACAATTGCTTGGGATACCAATCCTCGGTCACAGTAGCAGCGTTATGTCGCATCACGTCTGCTGCCGTAAAAAATAGCAGGCGCGGGTTTTGCTGCTCGGCTTCCCGCCGCCAGCGTTCAAAGCCCGCTCCATTTACAATATGTGCCGGAATACGGGCGTCAAAAAAGGCGAACAACCCTTCGTCATCGACCAGCACATCGAGGCGGCGCGCCTTGTGTTCCAGATCCGCCGCTTCTTTTAGTACGCGCTGGTTGTGGGCGAAAAACGCTGCCTGCGTGTCGAATTCGCCGGCGACCAATGCTTGACGAATAAAAATCTCCCGGCTCACGGCAGCATCAATACTCCCGTAATGCACTCGTCTGCGCGGCACAATGATCAATCCGAACAATTGCACTTGTTCAAAAGCATTTACCTGCGCACTACGCCGGTCCCAATGCGGGTCAAAATACTGCGACTGACACAAATGTGCCGCCACTTTCTCCAGCCACTCCGGTTCGATTTTGGCGGCCAGTCGACCATACAGGCGGCTGGTTTCCATCAGTTCGCCCACCATCACCCATTTGGGCGATTTTCTGGCCAGAATAGACGCCGGATGCAACCAAAAACGTATTCCCCGCGCGCCCTGATAACCGCCTTCGTCCTGCTTGACACCAATCTGACCGGGAAAGCCGGACAGCAATGCGCAATGAATCGCTTCGTAACTTGCTGGCAGTTCATTCTCACGCCAACCCAACTCGGCCACACTGCTGGACAATTGTCCGTGCACCTCGCGCCATTCGCGTAACCGCGCCGCATTGAGAAAATGTTCCTGACACAATTGCTGTAACTGACGGCGCGACTTTTGGTGGCGCAAGGCGTCATCATAAAACGACCATAATTTGAGCAGACCCATGAAATCCGAGCGTTCATCGGCAAAAGCCCGATGCCGGTCGTCTGCTGCCCCGGACTGTGCGGCAGGGCGTTCGCGCACATCCTGCACCGACAGCGCTGCACAGATAATAATCGCTTCACGCAAACAGCCCAATTGCTGGGCGGCCAACAATACCCGGCCAATGCGGGGTTCCAGCGGCAGATGCGCCAGCTTGCGCCCATTTTCGGTCATGCGCCGCGCCGTATCCACCGCGCCCAACTCTTCCAGCACGGCGAATCCTTCTGCAATCGCACGTGGCGTTGGCGCATCCAAAAACGGAAATGCTTCCGGCTGACCCAGCTTCAAAGCCTGCATGCGCAGAATCGTCCCAGCCAGCGATGTGCGCAATATTTCTGCATCGGTGTATGGTGGCCGTGCCGTAAAATCCAGCTCACTATACAATCGGATACACACGCCCGCTGCCACCCGTCCGCAACGACCGGCGCGCTGGTTGGCTGCTGCCTGCGAAACCGGCTCGGTCAGCAATTGCTCCACCTTGTTGCGCAACGAGTAACGCGGTACACGCGCCAACCCGCTATCCACAACGTAGCGAATCCCCGGCACGGTCAATGACGTCTCGGCCACATTGGTAGCCAGCACGATGCGGCGCGCGTTGCCAGGCTGAAAAATGCGGGATTGCTCTTGCACCGACAAACGGGAAAACAACGGCAAAATTTCGGTGTGCGGGGGATGGTGCTTGCGCAAGGCTTCTGCCACATCGCGAATTTCGCGTTCTCCGGGCAGAAAGATCAAAATCCCGCCATCGCTCAGATGCGCCAACTCATCTACGGCAGACAGAATCGCTTGCGTCAAGCGGTCTTCTTCGGGTTGCGGTGCCGTTTTTCCTGCCACTGCCACCGCTGCCGCTGCCGCTTTCGATGGCGCTTCCATGGCGCGATAGCGAATTTCCACCGGATAACTGCGCCCGGAAACCTCAATCACCGGCGCACCATGAAAATGCGCCGAAAAACGTGCCGCATCGAGCGTTGCCGAGGCAATGATGAGCCGCAGGTCCGGACGGCGCGGCAACAAACCGCGCAAATAGCCAAGCAAAAAATCGATGTTCAGGCTGCGCTCATGCGCCTCATCCAGAATAATGGTGTCATATTCGCGCAACAGCCGGTTGCCGACGATTTCGGCCAGCAACATGCCGTCGGTCATCACCTTGATGACGGTATCTTCCCGCACGCGATCATGAAAACGAACTTTGTAGCCGACACCTTCTCCCACTGCCGTATGTAATTCCTGGGCAATACGATCAGCCAGCGCTCGTGCCGCGATACGACGTGGCTGAGTGCAAGCAATCCGCCCCTGCTCTCCGCGTCCGGCTTCCAGACACAATTTGGGTAATTGCGTGGTTTTGCCAGAACCGGTCGCGCCACACACAATCACCACCGGATGCTGACGGATGGCGGCAACGATATCGTCACGGGCGGCGACTACCGGCAAATCTGCTGGAAACTCAATCTGTTGTGGACGCCACAGCACTGTCACAGACGATATATCGGTCGATGTCATCGGCCGACGTTTACCGGAGATACTGTTCGTCACTGAACGTTGCCACCCATTGCGGACGATAAACCACCAGCACGGTGATAAGCATACCCGTGACGATGCCTTCTGAAAAAGCAATCAGTAAATAAAACAGCAAATAATTCTGGCTCAGTGCTTCCCAACTCGCATAACCCATGGCAACAAGCAAACCGGTCGACGCAAAAGCCGCCGCAACCGCCGAAAGCATCGCGGCGATAAATCCATTCAAAAAAATATACACGAACAGGTTGTTGGGCAGCCTGCTGTCAACCAGACGATAGACTGCCCACGTGATTGCAACCGGTATCCAATCCAGTACCAGTGTGTTGGCGGGCAATGCCTGCCAGGCATGGCCGGACCAGCCTGTACTGATGATCAACACCAGTAATTGACACAATGAACCAAACCAGGGGCCAAACAGCAAGGTCAGCAGATTTGCCCCAATAAGGTGCAACATAAGATCAGGACGGATATCGGCATGCACCTGCCACAACCCGAGCACCAGCACAACGCCGCCTATCATCAGATTAGCGATGCCTGGCTTGTACAACACCCGCCACGGTGCCTGCCAGAGCACCCACGCCACGCCAGCAACAAACAGCAACCACAAGCCCCACCAATTTGGGGAAATCATGGAATCAACAAAATTCATCGGTCAACAACCATGACGGGAGCCAGCAAAATCAACAAACGATCATGACGGCTCATCGCGCTGACAAACCGGACGGTGATCAGGCTGCAACGCCTGTGCAGCAACGCGTGAAAACATCTCATGAATTTCATCCAGACTAAACTGCGCTATCAACCGCTTGGCAAGAGCTGGTGGAATGTCGACCATAATCTGTTCCCCGGACGGCAGCCCAACGCCAAACCCGGCAGCAAATTTTTCCAACCCGCCTTCGCTGCGCTCGGTCAAGTGCATCTGCTCGTGCTCCAGCGCCTCATATTCAGCCTCAATGGACAAAATCCGCATCTCATCGAGAGCGGCTTCATCGACTCCGACGACCCAGCCGAAATGGTCGTCACGCACCATCGCTGCGAGGCCCTGATCCGCCAGATACGCCACAAAACGCTGACACAATCCGTGATCAAAAAAAATGAATTCCAGCATTCCTATCGCCTTTTGTCTTCCGGCCGCCGTTGCGGCAACACTTCCGGCGCGGGCAATCCTGCCCATTTCAGCAACGCCGCCACCTGCGACAACTCCAACTCCAGCATCTGCCCACGCTTGACCCGCGCCGGCAAATTTACCATGCCAAAGCGCACACGAATCAACCGGCTCACCATCATGCCGACGGCTGCAAACATGCGTCGCACTTCACGGTTTCGCCCCTCGCGCAACACAACCCGATACCAGCGGTTGGCATTATCGCCCCCTTCCTCCATGATACGCTCAAAACGGGCTTCCCCGTCATCCAGCGTCACCCCGGTCGTCAACGTCACCATGTGCTCGCGCGCCAACTCACCCATGATGCGCACAGCATACTCTCGTTCCACGGCAAAGCCGGGATGCATCAACCGATTGGCCAACGCACCATCGGTGGTAAAAATCAGCAAACCCTCTGTGTTGTAATCCAGTCGACCGATTGCAATCCATTTACCATTTTTCACGTGAGGCAAGCTCTCAAAAACGGTTTTTCGTGCTTTGGGGTCGTCGCGAGTCACAATTTCGCCTTCGGGTTTATGATAGATCAACACGCGCGGCAAAGCCGCTTCGTCAAACGGCCAGCGTACCGGCCGACGATCGACCAGAATCCTGTCCTGCGCACCAACCCGCGCGCCCAGAACAGCCACTTCGCCATTCACCGTCACCCGACCCTGGCTTATCCAGTCTTCCATCTCACGCCGAGATCCCATGCCCGCCGCCGCCAATACCTTTTGCAGCTTCTGCGATGTTTGGGTGCCGTCTTCGGTCGCTTCCGGTTGCGACGGCAACCTCTCCGCGCGTGAAAAAGTCCGGTGGCGACGTGAACCTTCTGCCGTCATGTTGTGCCTTCTACAGTAATTTGAGTGTTCATTATAACGCAGCGTACGGCACAGTATCCGTTTCTGCTGTGGATACCACATCAACTGGCGTATTGGCGGCGCCCTGCCCCTGTAGGTCCAATTCCCGGTTTACCCACAGCGCAGCCCCACCTGACGATTTGTCTGCCGGAGCCGTCAGCGGCAAATCATCCAGCGTACGCAAGCCAAAATCCTGTAAAAACTGTGGGGTGGTAATGTACAACGCTGGCCGGCCCGGCACTTGTCGTTGCCCATTGCTGCGTATCCAGCCTCGCTCTTCCAGAATACGCAAGATGGAGGCCGACACAGTCACCCCCCGAATCGCCTCAATGTCACCACGTGTCGCGGGTTGGCGCCAGGCGATCACAGCAAGCGTTTCCATGACCGCCCGCGAATAGCGTGGCGGCTTTTCTGCCAGCAGGCGTTGTCGGTAAACCGCAAACGTCGCGCGCGTCTGGAAACGCCAACCATCGGCCACCCGCACCAACTCCAGACCACGGTTGCGCCAGTCTTCCGCCAGCGCATCCAATGCACGCAGCAATGATTCTGTCTCAACTGGAGCCGACAATGCCTGCCGCATGTCACTCAGTCCAAGCGTCTCGGTGCTGGTCAACAATAATGACTCAAGAACGATTTTTAACGGCTCTTGTTCAACTTCCGGCATGTTTCTCTCGCACATAAATGGGTGCAAACGGTTCGTTTTGCACGATCTCCACGCGCTGCTCACGCGCCAGTTCCAGCATGGCCAAAATATGCACTACCCACCATGACACGCCACGCTGCGCTTCAAACAGGCTGGAAAAATCCATAAATAAATCACCTTGCAAACCAGAGAGCAATCGCGTCATCGCCGTGCGCAAGGACAGTTCGCGCCGTGCAGTGCGGTGCTTCACCGTCAGTTTCTCCCGCTTCACCAATGTCTGCCAAACGTCCGTCAACGCCTGCAAATCGGCTACAGGCAAATCTGGCGCTGACGATTCCTGCGGCACCACGGCCACAAACACATCCCGCCCAGCCAGCGGCAATGCCGCCAACCATTCTGCCGCGCTCCGGATGCTTTCGTATTCCACCAATCGCCGCACCAGCGCAGCACGCGGGTCTTCCTGCTCGCCGCCGTCCTGACTGGCCGCTATCGCCGGCAACAACATGCGCGATTTGATTTCCATCAACCACACCGCCATCACCAGATACTCCGCCGCCAGTTCCAGCCGCTGCTCGTGCAACCAGTCCACATAAGACATGTATTGCGCCGTCAATTCCGCCATGGGAATGTCCAGAATATCCAGCCGGTCACGCCGGATAAGCCAGGACAACAAATCCAGCGGCCCTTCAAAGCTCTGCAGGTATATGGCCAGCGCATCCGGTGGGATATACAGATCGTCTGGCAATGCGGTCAGCTTTTCCTCGCCGACCCGAGCCACGATGGTGGCTGTCATGCCCCAACCACCCGGTTGCGCCCTCCCCGTTTGGCGCGATACAAGGCAGCGTCCGCCCGACCAACCAGTCCCTGCGCGCTGACCACCATATCAGATGGCAGTTGCTGACCCAATTGTGCCACACCGATGGAAACAGTCAGCCGCAATTGCATCGTCTGCCCGAAATGAAAGTCCGCCACAGCCTGTAAAATACGTCGCGCCAACTCAATCGCTGCCTGCTGGGATGTTCCTGGCAACAGCGCCACAAATTCCTCTCCGCCGTAGCGGGCAAAACTGTCGCTGTTACGCAAATGGGAACGAATCAATTGCGCCGTCTGCTGCAATACAAAATCACCAGTCTGATGTCCCCACTCATCGTTGACGCGCTTAAAATGATCCAGATCAAAAATGGCCAGCGACAGCATCTGATTGTGTCGAAAGGCAAAATGCACGGCTTCCATCAATCGAGTGTCGAAATAACGCCGATTATTGACCTGTGTCAAACCATCCAACCAGCTCGACCGTTCCAACCGTTCAAAATACAGCGCATTTTGCAGACACAGCACCATGAACGTTGCCATACGCTCCAGAAACAGAGTGCCATCACCATCGGCAAAACGTGAGCCACGTTCACTGGCTAGGCACAATTGACCCATCAGCTTTTCCTGACGCAACAGTGGCAAAATCGCCACCGAACCGGGCTGAGCGGCCAAATTGGCAAACAATCCACCATGCCGCGTTGGCTCAAACTTACTCAACGACGGACGCAACACGGGCAACCCATCCAGCCCGGCATCCAGAAAATCCGGGCACAATCTGAGTCCGCGCGCAGCGAATCTTTGCACGGCGTCTTCGCCCAAAGTCCGTTTCCACTCTCCGTCACGATCAAGCAACACCAGCAGCACTGCCTGCAATGAAAAGTCGATGGGGAATTCAACCAGCAATATCTGCAGCATGTCGATCAGATTAATCGCCGCCACCAACCGCTGTTCAAGGCGCGCAAACTTCTCCAGCTTGTTTTCGTTTTCCCTGACCTGATGCAGCAGTTCCTTCAATTCCTGCTGAGCGATGCGATCTTTCAACCCAAACTCCCAACCATTTTCCTGATACAGATGCTACACAGCAATAGTAAGCACTGCAATGATTTATCTATGGAACAACTGATTTATTCCACCAAACTGCCATTGCAATCATGCGGGAATGAATCATTAATTCACGATACTTCAACTTCATTTGCTTACCATTCGCCTCATTTGACCCCATCAAATCAAATGAACCGGTTTTCTGTCATCGCCAAATCAGGTAAACTCGCAGTTTTTGACGGGTTGTTTTATTCATCATGCTTACTGGCAGTCTGGTTGCACTCGTTACCCCGATGTCTGAACATGGCGGTCTGGATTTTACGGCGCTGCAACAACTCGTTGACTGGCATGCCGACCAACAGACAGACGCACTGGTCATCGTTGGCACCACCGGCGAATCTCCCGCCGTCGATTTTGCTGAACATTGCGAACTCATCCGCGCGGCCGTCGAATATTCTGCGGGTCGCTTACCCATCATTGCCGGCACAGGCGCCAACTCCACCAGCGAGGCAATAGAACTGACCCGGTGCGCCCACATGGCCGGTGCCGTCGCCGGGTTATCGGTTGCCCCATATTACAACAAACCGGGACAGGAAGGACTATATCGCCATTTCCGCACCATCGCAGAAGCGGTCGACTTGCCCATGATTCTATACAATGTGCCAGGACGCACAGTCAGCGACATTCAGAACGACACTACGCTACGATTGGCGCAAATCGACAACATCATCGGCATCAAGGATGCCACGTGTAGTCTGCAACGCAATACCGACTTGCTGCTGCGTGCGCCAACCGACTTTGCCTGCTATACCGGCGATGACGCGACCGCACTGCCTTTTCTGCTCATGGGTGGGCATGGTGTCATTTCCGTCACCGCCAACGTCGCACCGCTGTCCATGCACAACCTGTGTGCCGCCGCTTTTGCTGGCGACCTGCCACGTGCGCGCGACATCAATCGCAGCCTGTTTGCTTTGCATACCGATCTTTTCGTGGAAGCCAACCCGATTCCGGTCAAATGGGCATTGGCACACATGGGGAAAATCAGCAACGGCATCCGCTTGCCACTGACCGAACTCTCCCC
>JAJYGL010000066.1 GCA_021790625.1 Pseudomonadota bacterium
GCGTTGGCGCTGAGCGAACATCTGCCGGAGAATTACCGTCCATTCATGGTGTGTGAACAATGGATGGTCATCAAATGCTATTTCGCGCGGCGGGAAGATTTATGTTTGCAAGAGGCGCGGGCGTTGCTGGATGATCAGGACCACGTCATTCGCCTGTGCATCGCCAAACGGCCGGATTTGACCCCTGACATGATTGAACGTTGCGTGAATGACCGCGATCCGAATGTGCGTCATGCGATCGCTCGTCACGAGCGTCTGACGGCAGAACAACGTGAACGATTGATACGCGACATAGATCCGTTGGTGGCACGGGCTGCCGCCAAGGGCGGCCGCCCGGTGCAGTTCAGACAGCGTCCGGGGCAGGCAAGATTGATTAAATAATGCGTTATTTTGTTTTGCAGGTTTTGATGCCAAAAGGCAGATAAGCCGGACACCAGCCGATGGCGCCGGTGATCAGGGGAACGACGCCGATATAGCCCCAGATACCGACAGTATGGGTGGCTGCCAGCGCAATCAGGGCAATTCCGACGACGATACGGACGATGCGGTCAGGACCGCCAACATTGCAAGCCATGGTGTTTCTCCTTTGGGAATGAACAACAGACATATTAGAACACTTTTTCGCCAATTCGTGTGTGACCTGTGTTACATAACGTCGATTCGCTTTGAACGGATATGAACCGGACTGGAGCGTTGATTTTTGGCGTGCAGTAACAGGTAGCGAGTTGGGATGGAAGCGGTAGTGAATTACGGGTTCTCGGCAATCTGGCGCAAGGCACGTGGATCAATGATGTCGATATGTTCCCGGTTGAGGTGGATGCTGCCGCCGATTTCCAGTCGTTTCAACAGACGGGAGATGATTTCACGCACACTGCCCAATTCTCTGGCCAGTTGTGCGTGGGTGATATGAATGGTACTGCCATGGCCGAGCAGACGGGCAGCAAGGCGGGCTTCCAGAGAACGGAAAGCGACATTTTCGACTTGTTCCATCAGGTCGATGACGCGTTCGCTGTACAGCGTGAGGACATAATGGCAGAAGCCGGGGTGTTGCAGGCTGCGCTCGAATTGAGTCGGGTTGAGCTGGTAGAGCAGTGTGTCAGTTTCGGTTTCTGCTCGTGCCTGATAAGGTGTATGTTGAATCAGACAGGTCGTGCTGATGATGCAGCTTTCTCCCGGTTCGATGCGGTAAAGCTCGATTTCCCGGCCATTTTCGGATTGCTTGAAGACGCGAATCTGTCCTTTGAGAAGGAGTGGAAAGCCGCGACAGGTATCGCCTTCCTGAAACAGTAGCATTTTGGCTGGAATGCTAAGTAGTGCATGCTTATCGAGGCTGTCCGTGAAATGCGGCAGACTGGCAAGCACGGGATAATGCGCGATCAACTCATCCTGCGCTGGCATGGCGAGTTTCCTGCATACGTGATTTCATGTCGGTGACAGCTTGTGTCCAGCCGACAAAAATGGCTTGAGCGACGATGGCGTGACCAATATTGAGCTCACGGATGGCAGGAATGGCGGCGATGGCCTGCACGTTGTGATAATGCAATCCGTGACCGGCGTTGACGTGCAACCCAAGACGGTCGGCGTAGTCGACTGCCGCGCGGATATGGGCCAGTTGCGCCAGTTGTTCAGCACCGTGGGGCGCATCGGCATAGTGGCCGGTATGCAGTTCGATGACAGGCGCGCCACAATGTCGGGCCGCGTCTATTTGACGCGTATCGGCGTCGATGAACAGCGATACGCGAATGCCGGCCTGAGCCAGTGTTGCGCAGGCGCGACGGATGTGGTCGAAATGTCCGGCAACGTCGAGCCCGCCTTCGGTCGTGAGCTCCTGACGGCGTTCGGGAACCAGACAGACGTCATGTGGCCTGATACGGCAGGCGATGTCCAGCATTTCGTCGGTGACGGCCATTTCCAGATTCATGCGGCAGGTAATCGCTTCGGCAATTTGCGCGACATCGCTATCCTGAATATGGCGGCGATCTTCGCGCAGGTGCAAGGTGATGGCATCCGCGCCTGCCATTTCGGCAGTCAGTGCTGCCTGTAACGGGCTGGGATAAACGGTACCGCGTGCTTGACGCAGCGTGGCAATGTGATCGATGTTGACGCCGAGTAAAATCATATTGAGAAGGCTATCCGTAAAATTTCAGGGGAATTATAGGGCTATTTGCATAACGGGGTTGAAAATAAAAAACTAATTGTTCGAGTTTCCTTCTCTCGCCCAAGCCATCCAAGCCATCCAAGTCATCCAAGCATGGAATGAAGCTTCCATGGTTATCTTCTTTCCCTTCTGGCTTAAAACCCTGGCCTGAAGGCCGGTATTGTTTTCCGGGTTAACTCAGCATTTCCAGCAACACCGAATGCCACGCTGCCAGTCCGATTTCGCCCATTTTTTCAGCTAAACGGCGTTTATCCACCGAGCGAAGTTGATCGAGCAAAATACGCGCTGGCTTACCTGCAAAGGATACCTCCGGGCGACAACCCAGTGGCTGCCCCTGGCTGGTCAGCGGTGCGATGATGACACGCGGAAGCGCAGCATTCAGATCGTCTGGCGAAATCACCAGCGCGGGGCGCGTTTTTTTGATTTCCGTCCCGATGGTCGGGTCGAGATTAACCCAATACACCTCACCGCGCCTTACCACGCCCATTCCTCATTGCCTTCATCGACCGGCAAGCTGGACAAGGGCTCCCTGTCCGCATCGGCCTTGTAGCCATCAAACCAGCCCGCGCGCAAGGCATTCACCGGCACAATCAGCAGGTTTTTTCCTTCCAGTCGAATATCCACTTCATCGCTCATTCCGCAAGCCGCCAACAAAGCAGCAGGAATAATGATCCCACGAGAATTGCCCACTTTTCTCAAACTGGTTCGCATCATAAGCCTCCATTTAAATTATAACTATGTTATAATATGCGCCCTTTGGCGTCAAATTTCCACCCATTTTCCCGTCGCAGCCGTGTGGGAATCGATCAGCGCTTTCTTATAGTTGTTGCAAATCTTTCAGCAATTCTCTGGCATGCAGTATTTGCCCGCCCAGATGGTGGTTGATGATGAAGCGCATCAATTGCTTTGCCTGTGCCAGGCTGACCGGATCACTATAGTCGTGACGGGTCAGGTCGAGGAGTGTTTTTCCACGCACAGGCAGGCCAACGGGAGTCGTGCCGGTATCTTCAGGCGCTGGAATCGCGCCACGTTCACATTGATAATGATAGCCGAGTTCGGTACAGATAGGTTGGTTGTGCAGGGCGTCGTGGGTGAAAGGTTGCGCGTAGCCCAGTTCCTGCAGCAGTTGCTGTTCAAACCGGCGCAGGATGATGGCGCAGTGGTTGGCGGTTTCGGCGGTTGCGAGTTGTTGCAAGGCGTGGTGGTAGTAAGCAAACAGTGCTGGATGCGGGTCGTCACGCGCCAGCAGTTTCAGCATCAGTTCGTTGATGTAAAAACCACACAATAGCGCCATGCCGCGCGGCGCGAGCAGACCACCTTGCCATTCGGCGCGATGCAAGGTGCGTAACTCGCTTTTGCCTGACCAGTCCAGCAGCAGCGGCATGAATGCCTGTAATTGCCCGCGCAATGCGGAGTGAGGGCGCCGTGCGCCGCGCGCGACCAATGGAATCCGGCCATGTTCGGCTGTCCAGCATTCGACAATCAGACTGGTTTCCCGAAACGGGTAGCTGTGCAGAACGAAACCCGGCATGGCCTGAATGCGGTTGATGGCACGCGACATGGGAGATGGTTATTCGTAACCCAACTGGCGCAAACTGCGCTCATTGTCTGCCCAACCGGACTTGACCTTGACCCACAGTTCCAGGTAGACCTTGCCACCAAACAGTTTTTCCATGTCCAACCGGGCGGCGGTGCCGATTTCTTTCAGCTTGCTGCCTTGCTGACCAATCAGGATGGCTTTGTGGCTGTCGCGTCCGACCAGAATGGCAGCAAAAATGCGGCGCAGGTTGCCTTCCTGTTCAAATTTTTCAATCACAACGCTGGTGCTATAAGGAATTTCGTCGCCGGACAGCCGAAATACTTTTTCACGCACCATTTCTGCTGCCAGAAAACGTTCGTTGCGGTCTGTGATGTCGTCGCTATCGAACAGGGGTGCTTGTTGTGGCAGGAACGGGCGGATTTCCTGCAATAATGCCGGGATATGCTCGTCGTTGCGGGCGGATAGGGGAATCATGGCAGCGAAAGCATGACGCTGGCGCATGTCATTCAAAAATGGCAGCAAACTGTTTTTGTCTTTAATGGTGTCCAGTTTGTTGATGATTAAAATGACAGGCACGCTGTCGGGCAGTAATTCGAGTACCTGTTGGTCGCGCTGGTCGAAGTGGGTACCCTCGATGACAAACAAAATCGCATCGGTGCTGTGTACCGCCTCTGTGACGGTTTTGTTCATGCTGCGGTTGAGCGCGTTGGAAAAACGGGTCTGAAAACCCGGCGTATCAACGAGGATAAATTGGGCATCCTTGGTGGTATGAATGCCATGAATGCGATGGCGAGTGGTTTGCGCCTTGCGTGAGGTGATGCTGATTTTGCTGCCGACGATGCGGTTGGTCAAGGTGGATTTTCCCACGTTGGGACGGCCGACGATGCCGATGAAACCGGTGCGGAAATCGGCTTCTTGCTCGCTGTTCGCGTCATGCAGATCATGGTCGGCCATGTTTGAGTCCTGTTTTTTTTGTGACATGGATGGGGCGTTGATGGCCAGATTGATGGGTGGTTTGATGGCCGGTTTCGAGCAATTGCCAGGCGGTGGTAGCTGCCGCCTGTTCGGCAGCACGCCGGTTGCTGGCAATACCCTGACTGGTGATATTGAGTGGCGCAATGCGGCATTCGACATGAAACAATTGTTCGTGTGCCTGCCCGCTGGTTTGGGTCAGATTATATTCCGGGATGGGGAGACGTTGCGCTTGCAGATATTCCTGTAATAGCGTTTTGGCATCTTTGTCCGGTATGTCGGGATTGATGGCGGCAAGTTTTTCGTCAAACAGAACACGGATGACTTGTTGCGCGGCGTCGAACCCGCCATCCAGAAAAATGGCGCCGAACAGTGATTCAAGCGCATCGGCCAGAATGGACGGGCGTTTGCGACCACCGCTGCGGCGTTCACCTTCGCCGAGTAGCAAAAAACTGCCCATATCGAGTTGCTCAGCGATTTCAAACAGGCTTTGCTGGCAGATGAGGTTGGCGCGCAGGCGAGACAGCACCCCTTCATTGGTGGCAGGAAAGCGTTCGTATAGCAGATGGGCAATCACGCAGTTAACAATACTGTCGCCAAGAAATTCCAGCCGTTCATTGTTGGGTAATCCGTGGCTGCGGTGGGTAACTGCCTGTTTTAGCAGGGCAGGATGCTGAAAAGTGTAGGCAATGCGTTGTTCGAGACGGTCGGCGCTCATGGTGTGGAAGGGTTGAAGTCGATATAGATACCCACATTGCCCAAAATGGGTTTTTCAACGTGATAGCTGGCGGAAAGGCTTAAGTGTCCGTTGCTTTGGTCGATTTGCAGATCGCCGGGTTGTACGTCGGTGATGTCGTCGATACCCGCGCGGCGTGCATAGGATTGACGAATATCGGTTGGCGTGGCGTTACTCAGATTGGGATCAGCCACCATGGTCGCGAAAATCCGTTTGACGGCGATGTATTCCATATAGGCGGGCAGAATTTTTGCAAAGGTGATGATGGCAAAAAAAATCGCAATTCCCCACAGAATGAGATTCAGCAGACCCAAACCACGTTGATGATGGCGCATAATGTCCCCTATTCGATGAAATGACCGGCACGTTTGAGATTATCAAAATTCCACCAGATGAGGAAAGCACGGCCAACGATGTTGCGATCTGGCACAAAACCCCAATAGCGGCTGTCATTGCTGCCATCGCGGTTGTCGCCCATCATGAAGTAGTGGTCGGGAGGCACTTTGCAGGTGAATCCGTTATCGTCGTACTGGCAATTGTTGCGCCAGGCAAACTGGTTGTCAACCTGATCGACGTAAAGCGTGGGCGATTCGGGTTGAATCAGGATTTCATGCCGGTGTTTGCCGAGTTGTTCAGTGTATTCCTGAGCAGTGACGGCATTCAGATTGGAGGTCACATAGTCATAACTGCCGTGACGTTGTTCGGCGACAGGAACGCCATTGATAGACAGTTGCTTGTTGTGGTAGCTCACCGTATCGCCGGGAAGACCGATGACGCGTTTGATGTAGTCGAGGCTGGGGTCCATAGGATAGCGGAATACGATGACATCGCCATGATGCGGTTTGCCAATGTCGATAATTTTTTTGTTGATAATGGGCAGGCGGATACCATACTCAAACTTGTTGACCAGAATGAAATCGCCAATTTTCAGGGTGGGCAACATTGAACCGGAGGGAATCTGGAATGGCTCAAACAGGAATGAGCGCAGCAGGAATACCAGCAGGATGACCGGGAAAAAGCTCTGCGAGTATTCGGTTAACAGGGGCAATTTGGCACCCTTCGCTCGTTTCGGTTTGAAGATCAGACTGTCGGTGAGCCAGATGCCACCCGTAATGACCAACGCGATAAACATGATGAGGGGAAAATTCATGGTGGCTGATTCCTGACTGTTATTTGTCGCCTACTTGCAGAATGGCTAAAAAAGCCTCCTGCGGGATTTCGACATTACCAACTTGCTTCATGCGCTTTTTACCGGCTTTTTGTTTTTCCAATAGCTTGCGTTTACGGGAGATGTCCCCACCGTAACATTTTGCGAGCACATTCTTACGCAGAGCCTTGACGTTTTCGCGTGCAATGATCTGGGCACCAATCGCTGCCTGAATGGCAACATCGAACATCTGACGCGGAATCAGTTCACGCATGCGGCTGGCCAGTTCCCGCCCCTTGTATTGGCTGTTGGCGCGGTGGACGATGAGTGACAAGGCATCGACACGGTCACTGTTGACCAGAATATCGAGTTTCACCAGATCGGCGGCGCGGAACTCTTTGAATTCGTAGTCGAGCGAGGCATAACCGCGTGTGGCTGATTTGAGACGGTCGAAAAAATCCATTACCACTTCGTTCATGGGCATATCGTAGGTCAGCATGACTTGTCTGCCCATGTATTGCATATTGGTTTGGCTGCCGCGTTTTTGGGTGCATAAAGTGATGACATTACCCAGCCAGGTTTCCGGCACCAGAATGGTAGCGGTAATGATGGGTTCGCGGATTTCTTCGATTTTGGATAGTTCTGGAAGTTTGGACGGATTTTCGATTTCGATAATCTCGCCGCTGCGCAGCACAATCTGATAAATGACGGTAGGCGCCGTGGTAATCAGATCCATGTCATATTCGCGTTCCAGTCGCTCCTGCACGATTTCCATGTGCAAAAGTCCCAGAAAGCCGCAACGAAAGCCAAACCCCAGCGCTTGGGAAACTTCCGGTTCGTATTGCAAAGAGGCGTCGTTGAGTTTCAATTTTTCCAGCGCGTCGCGCAGGGAATCATAATCGTGCGATTCTACTGGATACAAACCGGCAAATACCTGCGGTTTGATTTCTTTGAACCCGGGTAATGGCGTCGTGGCGGGGCGATGGTCAAGGGTAACCGTGTCACCGACTTTGGCTGCTTTCAGTTCTTTGATGCCGGCAATGATAAAACCGACTTCGCCCGCAGACAGTTGCGCGCAAAGCTGTGATTTGGGGGTGAACTTGCCGACCTGTTCGGTCAGGTGGACGGTATGGGTTGCCATCAGACGAATTTTCTGCTTCGGTTGCAGGCAGCCATCGACGACGCGCACCAGCATGACGACACCGACATAGTTGTCGAACCATGAGTCGATGATGAGGGCTTTGAGTGGAGCCGTTTCATCGCCTTTAGGTGGGGGAATGCGTTCAATGACGCGTTCCAGAATATCTTCGACACCCAGACCGGTTTTGGCTGAAGCGTGGATGGCGTCAGAAGCTTCGATGCCGATAATGTCTTCGATTTCCTGAATGACGCGTTCTGGTTCGGCAGCAGGCAAGTCGATTTTGTTGAGCACAGGAACGACCTCTACACCCAGTTCGGTGGCCGTGTAGCAATTGGCGACGGTTTGTGCTTCAACGCCTTGTGATGCATCCACGACCAGGAGCGCACCTTCGCAGGCGGATAGGGAACGGCTGACTTCATAAGAAAAATCAACATGACCGGGCGTGTCAATCAGATTGAGTTGGTAGGTCTGGCCATTGCGGGCATGGTATTGCAATGAGGCTGTCTGCGCCTTGATAGTGATGCCGCGTTCGCGTTCCAGATCCATGGAGTCGAGCACTTGTGCTTCCATTTCACGCTCGGACAAGCCGCCGCAGTGTTGGATGATGCGATCGGCCAGAGTGGATTTCCCGTGATCAATGTGGGCGATGATGGAAAAATTGCGGATATGGTCCATGAATTCAGGTGGGTGTGAGGAAAGCTGCTTGTGCAAGGGCGCATTTTAACGGATTTTATTCAAATAATCAGCAAGCTTTGCTTCATCCAGAAAATAATGGCAGATTTCATTGT
>JAJYGL010000235.1 GCA_021790625.1 Pseudomonadota bacterium
CATTTGTCATTCGTGAAACACGGCGCAAATTCCAGCATAGCGTGGCGCAAGTGACGGTATGGGAGCGGATTGATTGAAAACAAACAGCCATTGTATTGACGGTGGCTTTGATTTTGATACGATCATCGATCGCACTGGCACACAGAGTGAAAAGTGGACGGGCAGGCGTGAGCGATTTGGCAGTGATGACGTGTTGCCGTTGTGGCTGGCCGACATGGATTTTGCTGCGCCGCCTGCTGTTACGCAGGCGCTGCTGGCGCGCGCCGCGCATCCGGTCTATGGTTACACCGTCGCCGATGAGCGCGTGTTGGACAGTCTGGCCGGTTGGCTGGTCGCGCGATACGACTGGCAACCGTCACAAATGTTGCTCGTTCCCGGCGTCATGGCTTCGCTGGCAATGTGTGTGGAAGCGTTTACCGCTCCCGGCGATGCGGTGATTGTGCAGCCGCCGGTGTATCCGGCGCTGGCCAGAACAGTGCAACGATTGGGGCGCCGTGTGCTGGAAAACCCGTTGTCTGTCGACAAGGATGGACGATACCAGATGGACATGCCGCATCTTGCCGGGTTGCTTGGGAAAGAAGCGGGTATGTTGCTGCTTTGCTCGCCACATAACCCGCTTGGCCGTGTATGGCGTTCAGATGAGTTGCGCGCCGTGCTGGATCTGGCGCGCGACCGTGGTTGGCTGGTGTTTAGCGACGAAATTCATGCCGACATGCTTTATCCGGGAGAGCAACACACGCCGCTGGCACAAATCGCTGGCCCTGATGACAGGGTGGTGACAGCGCTGGGGCCGGGCAAAGCTTTCAGCATGCCAGGGCTGGGATTGTCGGCGCTAGTGGTGACGCAGGCGGCATCGTATGCAACGCTACGCCAATGTCTGGGTCGTCCGGCATTGTATAACCCGTTCAGTCTGGTGGCGTTTGAAGCGGCTTATCGGTATGGTGCGGAATGGCTGGGTGCCCTGATGCAGTACTTGCGCGACAGCCGTGACATGCTGATCCAGCATCTGGCGGCGCGCGAGCCACGAATCCGGCCGCTGTTGCCGCAGGCGGGTATGCTGGTATGGTTGGATTGTCGTGCGCTTGGCGTGCCGGACGAACAGTTGTCGGCGTGGTTCGTCGAGCAGTTTGGCTGGGGTCTGAGTTCAGGCAGCCAGTTTGGCGCGGGGGGAAGCGGATTCATGCGATTGAATCTGGCCACGCCACGCGCAAGGTGGCTGGCGGGATGAAATGCAAAGCGTGACGTGTCGTCAAGGCTTATTCTTCTTGACCAGCGGCACAACGCGATCCTTGGAAGAGTGAATCAGGTTTGGTTATTCGTTGTTTGCGTCCGATGAGCCACACCCCCGTCAATACCAGCGCTGAACCAAACAACTGCGTCAGGCTAACGTTTTCATGCAGGATGAGCCATGCCATGAAAATAGTGCTGACCGGACCAATCGAGCCTATCAGTGCGGCGCGTCCGGGGCCAATCAGGCGGATGGCGGCCGATTGGGCAAATACGGGCAGGATGGTGGAAAACGCGGCCATGCCAAGCGCCAGTTCGTAGACATGCATGGGTTGCCGCAACGCCCTGACATGGTGGGTGAACGAGAACTGCAGCAGGGTGGCCGTGCTAGCAACCAGCATGCTCAAGGCGGTGAAACGGATACTGCCGATGCGGGTGATGGCATGCCCTGCCCCGGTCAGGTAAATTGAATACGCCAGTGTGCTGGCAAATACCAGCGCGGCACCCAACCATAAGTTATGGTTACCTTGTGGTACTTCATTCACAAAAGCGAGTGCAATTCCGCTGTAACTGAGCGCGATGGCCACGACGTGAGTGCGGGTTATCGGGTGCTTGAGCCAGATAGCAGCAAGCAGCACAGTGATAGTGGGGTACAGAAACAGTATCAGACGCTCCAGCCCGGCACTGAGATATTGCAGCCCCATGAAATCGAGCAGACTCGACAGATAATAGCCAATTAACCCCAGCGCGCAAATGAGTAGCCAGTCGTGAGGTTTTAGCGGTGGATGACGGTCGCGCCGTGAAAAAGCCACAAATAGAAAAGCCGGCACGGAAAATGCCATGCGCAGGCTGAGCAGTGTAATCGGATCAATGGAAGTGGTTTGATAAGCCAGTTTGACAAAGATGGCTTTGGCAGAAAATCCGACTGCCGCGATGATGGCAAGGACGAAACCTTCAATATGGCGTGTGGCAGGGGCGGTCACGGAGAAAATGTGCGGGTAGTGCAAACAGATGATGCGTTGGATTATCGCAGTCTTTTCAGAATTGATGCAAGTTTTAATTTGACAGAGCAAGAGATTGCCTTTAAAATTCTCCGCTTTCCTTGTAAAAGATTGAGTTAGAGGTTTCGAATGAATACCTTTTCTGCCAAACCGCACGAAGTTGAACGTGAGTGGTTTGTTGTTGATGCCACCGACCAGGTGTTGGGGCATGTCGCTGCACAGGCAGCCAGAATTCTGCGTGGCAAACACAAGCCGGAATATACCCCGCACGTGGATACGGGCGATTATATTGTGGTCGTGAACGTTGAAAAACTGAAAGTGACCGGTAACAAGGCGCTGGATAAAAAATATTATCGTCACACCGGCCTTCCCGGCGGCATTTACGAAACCACGTTTGCCAAAATGCAACAGCGTTTTCCCGGTCGTGCACTGGAGAAAGCTGTCAAGGGCATGTTGCCCAAAGGTCCTCTTGGATACGCCATGCTGAAAAAACTGAAATGCTATGCTGGTGAGGAGCACCCGCACTCGGCACAGCAGCCAAAATCACTCGAAATCAGGGGTCAGTTATGATTGGCAATTATTATTATGGTACCGGGCGTCGTAAAGATGCTGTTGCGCGCGTGTTTCTGAAGGCGGGTTCTGGTAACATCGTCGTGAATGATCGGCCACTCGATCAATATTTTTCACGTGAAACGGGGCGCATGATCGTGCGTCAACCGCTGGAGTTGACCAATCATCAGGCTTCTTTTGATATTATGGTGAATGTACACGGCGGTGGTGAAACCGGTCAGGCCGGTGCGGTTCGCCATGGCATTACCCGCGCATTGATTGATTTTAGCCAGGATTTGAAGCCGACACTCAAAAAAGCGGGTCTGGTTACGCGTGATGCGCGTGAAGTGGAACGTAAAAAAGTCGGCTTACGCAAAGCGCGGCGCGCCAAACAGTTCTCCAAACGCTAGTGCGTTACTGGATGGTCTGATACGCAAGCCGCCTCCGGGCGGCTTTTGTTTTATGGGCGGCAGAATACGGAAAGGGTGAATGATGGTAAAAGTCGGTATCGTGGGCGGGACGGGTTATACAGGCGTTGAATTATTGCGTTTGTTGGTCCGTCATCCGAGAGTCAATCTGCTGGCGATTACTTCACGCAAAGAGGCGGGTGTGCCGGTGGCAGACATGTTCCCCAATCTGCGCGGGCATGTTGATTTGGCTTTTTCTGATCCGGCACAGGTTGATTTGAGTGCCTGTGATGTGGTGTTTTTTGCAACGCCGAATGGAATTGCCATGCGGCAGGCGCGAGAATTGCTGGCAGATGGTGTGCGGGTCATCGATCTGGCGGCTGATTTTCGGATTCGGGATTTGGCAGTCTGGCAGCAATGGTATGGCATGGAGCATGCCTGTCCGGAACTGGTGGCGCAGGCGGTGTATGGTTTGCCGGAAGTCAATCGCGACAAGATTCGCACGGCGCAATTGGTGGCGAATCCCGGCTGCTACCCGACAGCGGTTCAGTTGGGTTTCCTGCCATTATTGGAAGCGGGTGTGGCTGATACGCAGTACTTGATTGCAGATGCCAAGTCCGGTGTCAGTGGTGCTGGGCGCAAGGCGGAAAATCCATTCCTGTTTGCTGAAGCTGCTGATAACTTCAAGGCTTATGCGGTGTCTGGACATCGGCATTGGCCGGAAATCAGCCAGCAGTTGGCGCAGTTTGCCGGGCAACCGGTCGGGTTGACGTTCGTGCCGCACCTGACCCCGTTGATACGGGGTATTCTGGCGACGCTGTATGTGCGCGTGTCGCCAGATGTTGACGTACAGACGTTGTATGAATCACGCTACGCGCAAGAACCTTTCGTTGATGTGATGCCGGCAGCAGCACACCCGGAAACCCGCTCTGTACGCGGGAGCAATATGTGCCGGATTTCGTGGCATCGGCCACAGGGTGGTGATACACTGGTGGTGTTGTCGGTGATTGATAATCTGGTAAAAGGTGCCGCGGGTCAGGCAATACAGAATATGAACATCATGTTTGGCTTGCCGGAAACGCTGGGTCTGGAAGCTCCCGGTTTGTTGCCATGATTCGGCGTTGTCCGAATACGATGTTTTTGTTGCTTTGCGTGCAAATAGGTGATACGTCCGATTGACGTTTGTGCGGGAGTTGCGCATAATACCTGTTCTTTTTAGTCAGTTTTTAGGAGTCTGCCATGAATGCCGTGACCGAAATGCCTTCCCCTCTGTTGTTTACGGATAGCGCCGTATCCAAAGTGTCGCAATTGATTGCTGAAGAAGGCAATCCGGATTTGAAATTGCGCGTGTTTGTGACCGGCGGCGGTTGCTCCGGTTTCCAGTATGGCTTCACGTTTGATGAAGTGGTGAACGAAGACGATACCAGTCTGGTCAAGAATGGCGTGACCTTGTTGATTGATCCAATGAGCTATCAATATCTGGTTGGTGCTGAAATCGATTATCAGGAAGGATTGGAAGGCGCGCAGTTCGTCATCAAAAATCCCAATGCGACCTCTACCTGTGGTTGTGGTTCTTCGTTCTCTGCCTGATTCTCTGGCTTCACCTCATCTTGGGAGCCGCTGATTTATTCCTGCCGTATGGGAATAAACCGGGCTCCCGGTCAGGATGAAAGGCTTCTATGCCGGATAAATAGCACCGAGCACGCACGTATGCCGTGCTCCGGTGACTTCCGGTTGATTACCGGGTTGACCTTGCAGGGTTTGCCAGCCTAACCAGGCGAAGGCGTGGGCCTCCAGCCAATCTGGCGATATGCCGAGTCGGCTGGTGTCGTCCACGGTTTGTTGAGGCAACTGTTGTGCAATGAGTCTGGACAGCGCATGATTGTGTGCGCCGCCGCCGCACAGATAGACCTCGTGTGCTGTCGGATAGCGTTGCAGGATTGCATCCGTGATGCCGTGCGCAGTCAGCGCGACCAGCGTGGCCTGCACATCTTGTGCTTGCTCGTTGCCTTGCAGTTGTTGTGTCAACCATGACGGATTGAATTGCTCGTACCCGGCGCTTTTGGGTGGGGACTGGTAAAAATAAGGGTGTGCCAGCAGGCGAGCCAGCAGTTTTGGTGAGACACTGCCTTGTGCTCCCCATTCACCATCGTGGTCAAACGCATGTCCGGTATGCTCTTGGCACCAGTGGTCGAGTAACAGGTTGCCCGGTCCGCAGTCAAATCCTTCTATTGTTCCGCTGGCAGGCAACCAGGTCAGGTTGGCAATGCCGCCAATATTGACAATGACGCGGTTTCGCTGCGGGTGACGAAAAGCTTTGGCATGAAAAGCGGGCACCAAGGGCGCGCCTTGCCCGCCCGCGGCGATATCCCGGCTGCGAAAATCGCAAATGACTGCTGTGCTGGTGAGTTCTGCCAGCGTGGCGGGGTTGAGTAATTGCACGCTGTAACCACTGTCTGGTCGATGACGAACCGTCTGGCCATGGCAGGCAATGGCTGATGGCTGGATACCGCAATCGGCGACAAGTTGTCTGACGCTTGCGGCATACCGTTCAGCAAGTGTGATGCTGAGTTTTGCCGCGCGGTGCAACTCATTGTTTCCTTCGTTTAATAGTGCATGCAGGTCTTGGCGCAACGCATCCGGGTAGGCGTCGAAACGGCATTCTATCAAACGTCCAGCCGACTGTTGATTTGAGAAGGCAATCATGGCGGTATCAATGCCGTCCATACTGGTGCCGGACATGATGCCAACGAGGTAAGTGGTATCGATCAACCTTGTCCTGACGGTTTGGTTTTACAATTGATGCGCCATCTGATGCGCCACGGTGCGATAGCATTCATGCAGTCATTAATCCATGGCAACGATACTGGCGCCGTGCAGAAGATTCAGTTCGGAAACCAGCGATTGGGTATTCCGACGGAAATATGGCATGAGCTGGGCTGAGATGGGGAAGGCCACCGGAATTTTTGCCGTGAGCGGGTTGACCGGTACGCCAGCAATGCGGAATTCATAGTGCAGGTGGGGGCCGGTAGCCCAACCCGTCATGCCGACATAACCAATGATGTCGCCGCGTGAAACATGTTCACCACGATGCAGGCCTTTGGCAAAGGCTGAGAGGTGCCCATAAGCGCTGCTGTAGTTACCCGCATGTTTCAGTACGATGAGGTTGCCATAGCCACGCTGCTGGCCGACAAAGTCGACCGTGGCGTCTGCAATCGCCATGACTTTTGTGCCAATGGGCGCAGCGTAATCGATACCCTTGTGTTGTTTCCATTTTTTCAGGAAGGGGTGAAAACGCATGGCAAAGCCGGAACTGATGCGCGTAAAGGGTAGTGGCGAACGCAGGAATGCTTTTTTGATGGGCTTGCCTTCGGGCGTATAGTAATCATCCTTGCCGGAGACATCGGATAAAACGGCACGGTAATCATGGCCGGCATTGATGAATTCGACAGCCAGCACCCGTCCGGTCATGATTGCCTGCCCGTTGTGGTACAGCATTTCATATACCACATTGAAGCGGTCATTGCGCCGCAAGTCTTGATGGAAGTCGATGTTTGTCGAGAAGATGTCGGCAATCTGGGTGGCAATGGTATCCGGAATGCCGGCGGCGTCTGTCGCGGCAAACAGTGAATCATGAATGACGCCGGATTTCATGACCGTTCGGGTAGTCAGTGCGACCGGTTGTACTTTGGCGGAAAATTGTTGCCCGTCAGGTGTGATTTCCAGCATGTTGCCATCTGTGCCGACATGACGCAACCAGACCAGTTTGCCCGAGCCGCTTACCGCCGCCTGTACCCGTTTGCCTGGACGTATTTGAATCAAAGCGCGTGTTGCGTCCGGTGATTTGAGAAACTGGAGGATTTGCGGCGTGGATAGTCCAAGACGTTGCAAAATACTGCTGACCGTGTCCCCTCGCACAATTTGTTCATCGTGCCATAGCGTGGCGTTGTCAGTCTGTGCGGTCGTGATTTGTACATCGGTTGGGAGCGACAGGTTTTCGATGATGTTTTGCACGGGAACCTGTCGTGTGTCTGTTTCTGGCGTCAGGCCAAAAGCGGTGACAATTCCGAACAAAGGTAGGCTGGACAGGGCGATTATCCAGCGCAAACGATATTTTCGTGCCTTGGCGGCATATTGATGCGCTAGAATAGCGTCTTTCCCATGCGAAGCGGTCATGACATTGTGGGCTTGTGAGCAAAATCGTTTTGGATTTTATCATGTGACGTTGGTTTGACCAACTATTTTATACCGTGGATAGCGCGGCAGAAAGGGTGAATACAGGTGTTGACAGAGGCAGAAGTGCAGGAAGCGTTACGGGTTATCAAACGCGGCTGTGACGAATTGATGGTTGAAAGTGAATTGGTTGAAAAATTGAAAACCGGGCGCCCGTTGCGTGTCAAGGCCGGCTTTGATCCGACAGCGCCGGATTTGCACTTTGGTCACACCGTGTTGTTGAATAAATTGCACCAATTGCAGCAAATGGGGCATCACATTTTGTTTCTCATTGGTGATTTTACCGGCATGATAGGCGATCCAACCGGAAAAAATACCACGCGCCCACCGCTGTCGCGTGAACAGGTGCTGCAAAATGCACAATCCTATCGCGAACAGGTGTTCAAAATACTGGATCCACAACGCACGGAAGTTGTATTCAACTCAAGCTGGATGGATCAGTTGGGTTCTGCCGGCATGATTCGTCTGGCAGCGCAGCACACGGTGGCACGCATGCTGGAACGCGACGATTTTCATAAGCGCTACAAGGCCAATCAACCCATTGCCATTCATGAATTTTTATACCCGCTGGTGCAAGGCTACGATTCTGTCGCGTTAAAGGCAGATCTCGAATTGGGTGGAACAGATCAGAAATTTAATCTTCTCATGGGGCGTGAACTGCAAAAACACGAAGGGCAGACCCCGCAATGCATTTTGACCATGCCATTGCTGGAGGGGTTGGATGGCGTAAACAAAATGTCCAAATCGCTAGGCAATTATATTGGTATCACAGAACCGCCTGG
>JAJYGL010000174.1 GCA_021790625.1 Pseudomonadota bacterium
CATGCCCAGCACCTCATCGGCTTCGGCTGGTGTCAACACCGAAGTCGGCTCATCCAGAATCAGCAAGCGCCGACGCAGGTACAGCTGCTTGAGAATTTCGAGTTTCTGCTTTTCCCCAGCGGCCAGATCTGCAACCTGCGCGCCCAATTCCAACCGGAAAGGCATCTGCGCCATGAATTCGGACAAGCTGGTTTTTTCACGTCTCCAGTCCAGCACAAACGGTAAATCACCTCGTGCCAGCAACAGGTTTTCCGCCACCGTCAAACCGGGCGCCAGGGTAAAGTGCTGATACACCATACCAATACCCAAACGTTGTGCGTCACGCGGATTGCGCACCTCGTACTCACGCCCATCAATCAAAAAATTGCCCTGCTCCGGCCGATAATAGCCGACCAGACATTTGACAAGCGTACTTTTTCCAGCGCCATTCTCCCCCAGCAAGCAATGAAAACTGCCAGCATCCACCTGCATCGACACATCATCCAGCGCCTGCAATTCACCAAAGCACTTACTGACCCCGATCACCCCCAGCGAAACTGCGTTGCGCTCCGATGTCTTTTTATTCACACCCACCGACGTGCTGTCCATATCGCTAAACCAGCGCCGCAAGCAAAGCTGCTGAATCGGAAACCGCACCAAACACACCACCCTGCATCTTGATCATCTTGATTGCCGCCAGATGGTTACCATGATCAGTCGCGCCACAACAATCCTCCAGCAACAGGCATTCATACCCCATATCATTCGCATGGCGCATGGTGGTATGCACGCACACATCGGTAGTAATGCCGGTGAGGATCAGATTCCGGATACCGCGCGTGCGCAACACCAGTTCCAGATCCGTGGCATAAAATGAGCCTTTACCAGGTTTATCGATGACGACTTCACCCGGCAGCGGCGCCAATTCCGGAATGATTTCCCAACCCGGCTCACCACGCACCAGCACACGTCCGCATGGGCCCGGGTCACCAATACCAGCGCCAATACGTTGCGAACGCCAGCGTTTGTTAGCCGGCAAATCACTCAGGTCAGGCCGATGCCCCTCCCGCGTGTGTACAATACAAAAGCCACGCTTGCGCATGACACGCAGTACCGCCCGTATCGGCTCGATCGGTGCACGAGTCTGGGATAAATCATAACCCATCTTATCGACATAACCGCCAACGCCACAAAAATCGGTCTGCATATCAATAACGATCAGCGCGGTATCTGCAGCCGATAATTGCCCATCCCAAGGCCAGGGATAGGGATCCGCATCCAGATAAAAATCATCCATATCTGCTCCAGTTCATATTTATGAAACTACTGATTTATTCTCGTTTATTCTCGCATAGTCGCAATAATGGAATAAATCAGCGAACAAATCAGTGACTCCTTATCGGTTGACCAGTGACAATTCGCCAGGCGCTCCTGCCAATGATCGACCGGAAGACCAGCTCATTGACATCAGAATCAATGTCAGTACATAAGGCGCAGCGTTAAACAAATAATAACCGGACGTTATACCCTGCGACTGTAGCGCCGGGCCCAAGGCACCTGCGGCACCAAACAGCAGGGCAGCCAAAGCGCAACGCACCGGATCCCACCTGGCAAAAATCACCAGCGCCACAGCCATCAACCCCTGCCCACTGGATAAACCCTCATTCCAGCTGCCCGGATAATACAGCGATAGGAACGCGCCACCGATACCGGCCAGAAAACCGCCAACTGCCGTTGCAACGATGCGCACGGGTACCACCGGATATCCAAGCGCGCGCGCCGCCGCTGCATTGTCGCCTACCAACCGCAACGCCAGACCCCAGCGCGTATGGACAAACGCCCAGCGCAGAGCGAAAGCCAGTGCGATGCCAATCGGCAACAGCACGTTGATGCGCAAGGCCTCCTGAATCTGTGTGTTGCTGCTCCATCCCCCTAATATCAACGACGGTAACGTCGGCGCCACAGGCTGTATCAGGGGTTTTCCCAAAAAAAAGGCTAACCCGGTGCCAAACAGCATCATCGCAATACCAACTGCAATATCATTGACCCTGGGTAAAGAACACAGCAAGCCGTGCATCACCCCCAGCAACAAACCGCTACCCCCTGCGGCGAGTATGCCAAGCCAAGGCGATCCGGTCAGGTATGCCACGCCATAACCGCTCATGGCGCCAAACACCAGCGTACCTTCCAGACCAAGATTGATGCGCCCGGATTTTTCGGTAATGCATTCGCCCAGACTAACGAACAGAAACGGTGTGCTTACCCGCATCGCTCCGCCCAGCAAGGCCAATAACAAGCTGCCAACCGCTATTCCTCCACTTGCATCAGACACGTTGCACCCCTTTCCGATTCAAGGTTTCGAACGCCAGCAGACTAACAAATAACATGCCCTGAAGCACCAGCGTCGCCGCATCCGGCAGATCCAGATGTCGTTGCAGTAAACTACCCGATGCACCTATCCCGCCCACCAGCAAGGCACCTGCTATCACACCAAGCGGGTGATGGCGGGCAGCAAACGAAACCAGTATTCCGGCGTATCCATAGCCTGCCATCAAATCAGCGTTGGCGTCACCGTGCACCGCCGCCACCTCCAACATACCAGCCAACCCAGCAGCGCCGCCGCCAAGAAAACATGCCATCAACATCAGCCTCCCCACTGGCAAACCGACCATCTGCGCCGCGCGCGGGTTTCCCCCTACCACACCCGTGGCAAAACCAAACACAGTGTGCCGCATCAACCACCACGCTCCGATACAGACCAAAAATCCCCAGACCAGACCCCAGTGCACGTCCATACCAGGAATCGCACCGATGGCATACCTGTCGCCAATCGGCGCAGTAGAAGGCTTGTTGAGACTGGCCGGGTCACGCAATATCCCTTCCACCAAAAAATTGAACACGGCCGCGCCAATGTACGCCAATAACAGGCTGGAAATGGTCTCGTTGACGCCGCGCTTGTAACGCAACCAACCGGACAGGGCAATCCATCCGCCACCAACCACAAACCCTGCCATTGCCATCAACCCCTGCACCAACAAAACAGACCACCCTGCCAGCACCACCGGCACCATAGCTGCCGCCAA
This sequence comes from Pseudomonadota bacterium, assembly GCA_021790625.1. GTDB lineage: Bacteria > Pseudomonadota > Gammaproteobacteria > Burkholderiales > Sulfuriferulaceae > Sulfuriferula. Next base: position 3,063 of record JAJYGL010000174.1, read on the forward strand.
ACCACCTAGCGCCAACGCACCCTCACCGCCGATGATCAACAAACCGGCGCGCGCCGGCAGAGCAACGCATAGCGCAGTCAGCATAATCGGCGCGGCACGCGACAATGTGTTCTGCCAGGCAAACGCCGAACCGAATGCGCCCTTACCCACCAGCGCCAGCGCATCGAATGCCGGGTAACCTTGCGAAGCCACGAACAGGGCAAACAACACCGCGGTCACGAATAAAGCCGCCACCAGCGGCAACAGGCTCATCATTGTTTCCCGGATTGTTTTCACCTGGCATTCCTCACTCAGATCTGACCGATGACGCCATCGACCAGATAATTCATGCTTTCCAGCACGGGGTTCTGCTGGCTCAGCGCCACTCCGCTGGCAATGACAGTTTTACCCGTGTTATCCTTGAGCGGCCCCTTGAAAATGATAAATTCGTCCTGGAGCATTTTCGCTTTTACCGCCATCGAGATCTTACGGGTAGCGGGCGACACCGCCGGACCAAATGCCGACGTTTTGACAAATCCTTCCTTCAGTCCACCGCGCAAAAAATTAATCATCGGCTTGCCGGATTCAGCGTTGTCGACCAATATGACGTAAGGTGTCTTCCATTCCCATTCGGCACCGGTCAGGTAACCTTTTGGAGCGAGAGAGGCTTGGTTGACATGAAAACCGCAACTATAAATGCCACGCCGTTCAGCCGTTTCAATGACGACTTTTGGGCTATCCACATGACAGGTCAGCACATCCACTCCCTGATCAATCAAACTGTTGGCTGCTTCGGCTTCTTTGACCGGCAATGACCAATCGCCAGTAAAGATGACGCTGACAGTCGCTTTCGGATCCACCGAACGCGCTCCGAGCAAAAAGGCATTGATGTTACGTAACACCTGCGGAATCGGTTTGGCAGCAACGAATCCCAGTTTCTTGCTCTTGCTGGTGGCTGCTGCAGCAATACCGCTCAAATATTCGCATTCATCGATATAACCGAAAAAACTACCAATATTGGTCGGCATACCCTTGGACCACAGTCCGCCGCAGTGCGCAAAACGTACATTCGGGTATTTTTTCGCCATTTTGAGCACATATGGGTTAAAGTAACCAAACGAAGTCGCAAAAATCATCTGCGCGCCATCTTCGTTGATCATGGCCTCCATGGTTTTCTCCACATCAATGGTCTCCGGCACTCTTTCTTCCTCGACCACTTCGATGCCCGGCAATTTCTTGATATATGCCGCGGCCTGCGCATGTGACTGGTTATAACCAAAGTCGTCACGTGACCCAACATAAATCACGCCTACTGTAAACTTTTCGGCTGCCCGGGCCAATCCTGCGCCAAATGGTAACATTTGAACCGCCGCTGCGGCACCAGCGCCGCCGATCAACCGAATTACCTTGCGGCGATCTGGGTTATATTTCGAATCGGTCATAACTCCCTCACTTTCATATCGTACGCTCAAAAAATGGTAAGCAAACTGGCGCTTATCTGTTACTGTTGGCAAGCACGCCACTTTCTGCTACCGGAAATTCTTCAGTATGCTCGATTGCAACTGACATGGCCTTCTTGAATTCAATCATGAATACAAGAAGCAGAATTCATGCCTGACAGCACAACCCGTCAAATTTTAGCGAGACGAGGCGGCCAAGGAAGCTTTTTTAAAAATCACAAAGACGATTTGTCCATCTGCATTGCACCAAAACCGGAACTTGTATGCTTAATAATAGTGCACGCCACCCTAAGCCGGCCAACCGCACAGGTCAACTCGACAAGTGGAACACAGATTCATTCCACCAAACTGCCATCGCGGCCATGGGCAAACAAATCAGTTCAGTCCCGAAATGGCAGACACCGCCAGCAGAAAAGTGTAAAATTCTCAGTATGTTTGCGCTGTAACCAGTTTGCGCTATAACCGGATTTGTTTTAACAGACATGACAGGCATGGATCTAACCGAACACATTACAGAAACCCTGCATGCCAGCGCGCAAGTTGCTATTGCCACCGCCAGTGTGGCGCCACAAGTAGCTGAAGCTGCGCAATTAATCAGTGACTGCCTGTTGGCAGAAGGCAAATTGTTGATTTGTGGCAATGGCGGTTCAGCCAGTGATGCACAACATTTTGCCGCAGAGATGGTTAACCGTTTCGAGGTCGAGCGCCCTGCACTCGCTGCTATCGCGCTGACCACCGATGGCGCCATTTTGACGTCGATAGCAAATGATTATGATTTTGATCGCGTTTTCGCCAAGCAGGTTATGGCGCTTGGTCGTGCGGGGGATATTCTGGTCACATTTTCCACCAGCGGCAATTCACGCAATGTGGTAGAGTCCATCGTCGCGGCCCACGACAGACAGATGCGCGTGATTGCGTTGGGCGGGCAACAAGGCGGGTTGGTCGCTGAACTGTTGCAGGAAGATGATATCCGTATTGCTGTTCCTTCGGAACGCACGGCCCGGATTCAGGAAATACATGGCATTATCATCCACTGCCTGTGTGAAAATGTTGACCGGATTATTCTGGGAGTCGAATAAATGCAGCGTAAACCTTTGATGATGATTTTACTCGCGCTGTCTATCTGGCCATTGACCGGCTGCGTGCCAGCGCTGATTGCCGGCACAGGTGCCGGGGTTGCCGTGGCAACCGATCCGCGCACATCAGCCACATACCTGGATGACAGTGAAATTGACATGCACGCCTCCGGCCGCATCGCCACCAATTACCCTGCCAGCAGAGTGCACGTCAACGTCCACAGTTACGACCGCAATGTATTATTGACCGGGCAAGTCCCCGATGAAGCCACCAAGGCTCAGATTACCGCACTGGTGCAAGCCATACCCGATGTCAATAAAGTCTACAACCAGCTGGAAATCGGTGCCCCTACCGACTTTTCTTCACGTAGCGAAGACGTTTACATCAGCACCAAGGTGCACGCCCGCTTCATAAACGCAGGAACCATTCCCATGGCAAACGTCGACGTTGTCACCGAACATGGCGTCGTATATCTGATGGGCATAGTGACCCAGGCCCAAGGGGATGAAGCAGCACGGGTGGCACGGCTGACCAGTGGCGTCAAACAGGTAATTACCCTGTTCGAATATCACTGATCTTCACGAGACTCCGAGACTCAATTAATACTCAACTGATACTCAACCGACACTCAATTATCAAATTGATGCAATCGACCGATCCGGAACATAAACTGCTCCCTGCCGACGACAATACACTGTGGCGACAGTTGCCACGACCACTGGTCTTCACCAACGGTTGTTTCGACATTTTGCACCGTGGGCATGTCACCTACCTGGCACAAGCGCGTGCGTTGGGCGCTTCGCTCATCGTGGCGGTCAACTCGGATGCGTCAGTCAAACGCCAGGGTAAGGGAACCGACCGTCCCATCAATACGCTGGCTGACCGCATGGCTGTACTTGCCGCACTGGCTGCCGTTGATGCCGTCATCCCGTTTGACGATGACACCCCACTGGCACTGATTGAACGTATCACCCCCGACAAGCTGGTTAAGGGGGGGGACTGGCCGGTAGAATGTATCATCGGCGCAACGCATGTCCTCGCACATGGGGGGACAGTACACAGCATCCCGTTTCAATATGAAGGTTCCACCAGTTTGCTGCTGCGCAAAATCAGGGGGTTACCTTGAAATTTCATGATTTGCGTGATTTCATCACCGAACTGGAGCGGCAGGGCGAACTGGTGCGAGTCAATATCCCGGTCAACCCCGCGCTGGAAATGACCGAAATCTGTGATCGTGTCTTACGCGCAGCAGGCCCGGCCATTCTGTTCGAAAATCCCACTGGTCACAACATCCCGGTGTTGGCCAACCTGTTTGGCACCCCCAGACGAGTCGCTCTGGGCATGGGCGAAACGGATGTCGCGGCACTCCGCGCCGTTGGTGAACTGATGGCTTTTCTGCGTGCGCCAGAACCCCCGCGAGGACTGAAAGACTTGTGGGAAAAATGGCCCGCATTCAAACAAATACTCAACATGCCAGAGCACGAAACCAACCGTCCGCCCTGTCAGGAAATCGTCTGGGAAGGCGACCAGGTGGATTTATCCCGTCTGCCTATCCAGACCTGCTGGCCAGGGGACGCTGGCCCGCTCATCACCTGGGGCTTGGTCGTTACCCGTGGCCCGCACCAAAAACGACAAAATCTGGGCATTTACCGTCAGCAAGTCATTGGCCGCAACCGTGTCATCATGCGCTGGCTGGCGCACCGTGGCGGCGCGCTCGATTTGCGCGATTTCCGTCTGCAAAACCCTGGCAAACCCTTTCCGGTTGCTGTGGCCATCGGCGCTGATCCAGCTACCATTCTGGCGGCGGTCACACCCATTCCAGACGCTTTGTCCGAATATCAGTTTGCCGGTCTGTTACGTGGCTCCCGCACCGATGTCGCTCGTTGCATAGGCTCGGAACTGCACATACCTGCCAGCGCGGAAATCGTTCTCGAAGGGGTGATTCATCCGGATGACACGGCCGTTGAAGGGCCATTTGGCGACCACACTGGATACTACAACGAAACCGACCATTTCCCGGTACTGACCATCGAACGCATCACGATGCGACGTAACCCGATTTATCACAGCACCTATACCGGCAAACCGCCAGACGAACCCGCCATACTGGGCGTCGCACTCAATGAAGTGTTCATTCCCCTGCTCCAGAAGCAGTTTCCGGAAATCACCGATTTTTACTTGCCGCCAGAAGGATGTTCCTACCGGTTGGCGGTGGTCTCCATCAAGAAATCCTACCCGGGTCATGCCAAACGGGTCATGTTCGGCATCTGGAGTTTCCTGCGCCAGTTCATGTACACCAAATTCATCATCGTCGTAGACGACGACATCGCCATCCGTGACTGGAAAGAAGTCGTCTGGGCCATGACCACCCGCATGGATCCAGTACGTGACACGCTGCTGGTAGAAAACACCCCCATTGACTATCTGGATTTTGCCAGCCCGGTTTCCGGCCTGGGCGGAAAAATGGGGATGGACGCCACCAACAAATGGCCGGGAGAAACCAGTCGTGAATGGGGAAGCCCCATTACCATGTCCGCCGATGTCAAGGCGCGTGTGGATACCTTATGGCAAGACCTGGGACTATA
>JAJYGL010000279.1 GCA_021790625.1 Pseudomonadota bacterium
TGTATGTCCTGTCGGTCAATGGCATTGGTTTGATGTTGTCCGCTGTGTGCAATACCCAGCAGCAAGCAATTCTGGGCACGTTTACGTTGGTGGTGCCCAGCGTGCTGATGTCGGGTTTTGCCACGCCGGTCGAAAACATGCCGGTTTTTCTGCAATGGCTGTCGCAAGGAATTCCTTTGAAATATTATCTGCTTATTTTACAGGGCAGTTTTTTGAAAGATTTGCCGTGGACGGTGATTTGGGCGAATGACTGGCCGCTTGCGGTAATTGCGTCGATAAGCCTGACGTCCGCCATCTGGTTTGTGCGCGGGCGTTTGCAATAACTTGCGTGGCATGCAGGAAAAAGGAGTCTATATGAAAATCATACCCTTCGTGATGCGAGCGTCTTGTTTGGTCGCGTGTTTGGCGGGTTGTACCGTCGGGCCAAATTATCATCAACCCGATATGCCCATTGGCAAGGGTTGGAGCGAACGCGTCGCAAACGGTGCCGTTAACCAGCACGAATGGTGGCGGCAACTGCACGATGCCACGCTGGACAGATTGGTCAATGGTGCGCTGGCAGGAAATCCTGATTGGCAGGCGGCGCGCGGTCGTATCTTGCAGGCACGAGCACAGCGTGATGCCGTGCAGGCAGCATTGGCGCCCCAGTTGGGGGCGATGGGATACGTGAATGCGTTGCGCCAGACAGAAAACGGCATCATGCCGCTCAAACAGTTCCCGATTATTCCACGTGACGCCAACATCTACGACGCTGAATTTGACGCCAGTTGGGAAATCGATCTGTTTGGCGGTTTGCACCGTCGTGTAGAGGCTGCGCGCGCGCAACAGGCTGCCAGTGTCGCCAGCGCGCAAGATTTGCGAGAAAGCCTGATTGCTGAAGTCGTGCGTGATTATTTGACGCTGCGCGGACAACAGCACGAACTCAGCGTATTGCAGCATCAATTATCTGTGGTGGATGGCCAGTGCGAACTGCTGCGTCAACGTGTCGCCTCTGGGGATATTGCCGCCTATCTGCTTGACGCGGCTTTGCAGCAACGTGAACAACTGGCGGCCAGCTTACCCGGTATGCAGGCCGGGTTGCGTGCACAGGCGATGGCTTTGGCCGTTCTGGAAGGTGAATTACCGGAAAGTGAACTTGGTTTGTTGAACAGTTCGGCTGACTGGCCGGTGTTGATGCCCTTTCCGGTGGGTGAGCGCGCAGATGTCTTGCGTCGTCGGCCGGATGTTCGGGTGGCAGAACGTCAACTGGCCGCTGCAACGGCTGACATTGGTGTGGCTACCGATGAATGGTTTCCTCATTTGGTATTAAATGCCAGCGCCGGCTATCAGGCGTTGGGGCCGGGCGAGCTATGGCAGTCAACCAGCCAGACAGGGTCAATCATGCCATTGATTTCGTGGCAGATTCTTAATGGCGGAAAAATAAGGGCAGATATTCACGCGGCCAAAGCGCAACAGGACATCGCTGCCAAAGCTTACGTCAAAACGGTACTGGCCGCTTTGGATGACGCAGAACAGGCGTTGTCAAACTATCATCAGATGCTAGACAGTGTCAGGCATCAGGAACTGGCATTTGCTGCCGCGCAACATGCGGCTGATCGCGCCAATCAGCGCTTCCGGGTTGGAGATATTAATCGCCAGGATATGCTGAGTGCCCAATTGGCGCTGGACGATGCACAATTATCGCTGGCGCAGGCTCGTACCGAGGCAGCCGTGGATATGGTGGCACTGCGCAAGGCATTGGGCGGCGCATAAGCGGAATTTTTGCGCGAGGCGTGATGATAATAACAAAGTGTGATGATAATAATAATGCTTTTTTTGTTTTTTGTTGCAAGATTATAGCATCATGTTTTTTACGCTATGGTTTGGCTGCGCCCCGATTACCATCTATTTGCTTCATAAAAAATTAATTCTGCTGAAACATTGACGTCATAAACGCGGATTAGACTTCGTGCATCATTCGTTATCAATTTAGAAGATTGATATGAAAATGTTTGCACAGGAGGTGCGTGATGATACAACTTCAAGAAGTCAGCATGACATTTCCTGGCGGGATAACTGCTCTACACCCCCTTTCCATCATATTCGGACGCGGCGAATTTACCGTTTTACTGGGTTCTTCGGGTGCGGGAAAATCGACCTTATTGCGTTGCTTGAATTTTTTGAATCAACCATCGGGTGGCCGTATCACGATAGCCGGCATTGGTGAATTGCGTCACGGCAATGTATTGCGTCAGCACCGTTGCCGCGCCGGCATGGTTTTTCAACACCATCATCTGATTGCGCGACAGAGTGCGCTGCAGAACGTTCTGTTGGGGCGCCTTGGTTATCATTCGACATGGCGCAGCTTGTTTCCATTATCGCGCAGCGAGCGTTATATCGCACTTGAGGCGCTGGATCGCGTCGGACTTTTACACAAGGCCATGGAGCGTGTGGACAGTTTGAGTGGTGGTGAACAGCAGCGTGTCGGTATTGCCCGCGTGCTGGCGCAAAAACCCCAGATCATATTGGCAGACGAGCCCGTTGCAAGCCTGGATCCTGCGTCTGCTCACAATGTGTTGTCATTGTTGCGCGACATATGCAAAGAAGGAAATATTTCAGCGATCATAAGTTTGCATCAAGTTGATCTTGCACGACATTATTCTGACCGCATCGTCGGTATGCGAGCGGGAAAAGTGGTGCTGGATGGCAAGCCGGAACAGTTCTCCGAACGAGACCTTGCCGAATTGTATAGTCAAAGCATCCCCCCAGATACACAGAAATCTATTGAACCTGAAAAACAAGCAATCCTGTCTTTTAATCTGTAAGTTAACCTGCAACCATGGAGAATGGGAATGAAAAATTTTTTAACTTTGCTAGTTTTCCTTATGATCGGAGTGTTCGCAGTTCCATTTAGCCATGCTGCGGCAGATCCGGATCCAGCAACATTGAAAGTGGCGTTGCTGCCTGACGATAACGCGTCGGCCATCATAAAAACCAATGAGCCACTGAAGGAGTATCTGGAAAAACAGCTCGGCAAAAAGATCGAACTGATCGTCACGATTGATTATTCGTCGATGATTGAAGCAATGCGTCACGGTCGCATTGATCTGGCCTATTTTGGTCCGTTGTCTTATGTTTTGGCCAAACAGAAGAGCGATATCGAGCCGTTTGCCGCACTAAAAAGAGACGGTACCACGACCTATCGAGCAGTGGTAATCGGTAATGTGGCAGCCGGCGTGAAAAGCATTGCCGATATTGCCGGAAAAGATATGGCATACGGCGACGTTGCGTCGACTTCCAGTCATTTGATTCCGAAATACATGCTGGCGGAAAAAAATCTTAAATCGGGTGTCAATTACCGCGAGCATTTTGTCGGGTCGCATGACGCGGTCGCACTGACGGTGCAAAGCGGGCGCGCACAGGCAGGCGGGTTAAGCCAGCCTATCTTCGAATTGATGGTGCAGCGTGGAACCATCGATCCGGCAAAGGTCAAGGTAATTGCCGTGTCGGCGCCGTTTCCACAATATCCATGGACGATGCGCTCCAATCTCAGCCCTGAATTGAAACAAAAAATTCGTACCGCGTTCCTTACCCTGAAAGACAAGCAGGTTCTGAAGCCATTTGATGCGGAAGGTTTTGGCCCTGTCACCGACAAAGATTATGACGTGGTGCGTAATTTGGGCTACTTGCTCAAAATTGATTTTTCAAAACTTAATTAAGGCAGATTCGTGAATAGCACCTACAACGCAATTCTTGCGCGGCAGCGGCAGGGACAGACCAAGTCGATCCTGCAAGTGATGGCGATCTTGGTGGTGATAGCCGCGTGCTCTTACTACACGGGTTTGTTCGATATGGCGCGTCTGTCGGCGGCAATCCCGGATTTGTTCGGCCTGATCGGCGATATGCTGCCGCCGGATTTCAGCGAAGCCAAAACCTGGATCAAACCCTTGCTTGACACGGTGGCGATGAGCATTGCCGGCACGGCGCTTGCCGTTACGTTTTCGCTTCCCTTGGGATTTCTTGCCGCGCACAACTCAACGCCGCACCCACTGATTTACCAGATGGCGCGCGGGTTGTTAAATGTGCTGCGCTCGATACCAGAGCTCATTCTCGGTATCATTTTCGTCGCGGCGGTCGGCTTTGGCGCATTGCCGGGTGTGCTGGCGCTGGGGTTACATTCCATTGGGATGATCGGCAAATTTTTCGCGGAGGCGATTGAGCACGTTGACAAAGCGCCTATCGAAGCGGCTCGTGCGGCGGGCGCAACGCCCTTGCAAGTTGTCGTGCATGGTATTTTGCCGCAAGTGTTGCCACAGATGCTGGATGTTTCCCTATACCGGTGGGAATACAATTTCCGCGCTTCGACTGTCATGGGGATGGTTGGCGCAGGTGGCATCGGATTTGAATTGATGAGTTCGTTGCGGATTATGCAATATCGGGACGTGTCGGCGATCTTGCTTATCATTTTCGTGATGGTAACGCTTGCCGATGGATTCAGTGCATACCTCAGAAAACGTTTTAAATGACTTGATAAATAGCATGGCAGGGAGTCTGGTTATGAATGATGCAACGACAAAACCTCGTGTTGTCATCACACACTGGGTACATAGTGAAGTAATTGATTTTTTGAGTGAAAGTTGCGTGGTGATCCCTAATTTATCCAAGGAAACATTGCCGAAAGATGAAGTGTTACGCCGCAGCCGAGATGCTGATGCCATTATGGTTTTTATGCCAGACAGGGTAGATGAAGATTTTCTTGGTTATTGCCCCAAACTCAGGATTGTGGGTGCCGCACTCAAAGGCTATGACAATTTTGATGTTGATGCCTGCACGCGACACGGCGTCTGGTTCAGTATCGTGCCCGACCTGCTGACAGTTCCGACAGCGGAGCTTACGATTGGTTTGTTGCTTGGTCTGACGCGGCGCATGCTGGAGGGCGACAGTTTTGTTCGATCCGGTCAGTTCAAAGGTTGGCGGCCTGCGCTTTATGGAACAGGTATGAGCGGCCGTACACTTGGTATTATCGGCATGGGCGCGGTCGGTCAGGCAATTGCCAGACGCTTGGTGGGCTACGAATTGCGGGTGATATACTGCGACCCATTGCCGCTGGCGCCAGAACTGGAACGAGATTGGAAATTGGCCCGGGTGAGCCAGGATGCATTATTGTCACAAAGTGATTTTGTCATACCAATGGTGCCAATGATGGAACAAACGGTTCACCTCATGAATGCGCAAACAATTGCAAAAATGAAACGAGGTAGTTTTCTGGTTAATGCCTGTCGTGGTTCAGTTGTCGATGAACAGAGTGTGGTTGCGGCGCTTGCTTGTGGACAGCTCGCCGGTTATGCAGCGGACGTTTTTGAAATGGAAGAGTGGGCGCGTGCCGATCGGCCTCGCGACATACCACAAGACTTGCTCGCCAACCGAGAAAAAACCTTTTTTTCCCCGCATATTGGTTCGGCGGTAGACGAAGTTCGATGCAAAATTGCGCTCAAGGCAGCGCAGAATATTGTCCAGGCGTTGCAAGGCAGCAAACCTGCGGATGCACTAAATGATATTAACGAGGTACGTGACGCTTGATGAATCTGACTTATGTGGAAAGTTTTCTCGCTGTGGCGCAAACCGGTGGGTTCAGGCAAGCGGCCAGACAAACCGGCCTGTCGCAACCGGCTGTTTCTCAGCATGTTGGCAAACTGGAACAATTATTGAAAACGACCTTGATCGCGAGAAAAAACTCTGGCTGTGTTTTAACTGCTGAAGGGCGCCTGCTTGTTCCTCACGCCGAGGCGTTGTTGCGCGCTTCGCAACGTGCCCTGCAGCTATTTGAAACCCGAACTCTGGTGATCGGAGCCAGTTCTAATATCGGCATCTACTTTTTACCCCCCCGTTTGAAAGCATTCCTGCACGAGAATGGTGGATTGCAACCATATGATTTGGTGATTAATTCAAACCCAACGATTGCAGACAAAATGCAGAATCTTGAGATCGATGTCGCCATTATGGAGTGGTGGGATAACCGACCAGGATTCCATGCCAGGATTTGGCGTCGGGAGGATTTGGTGGTCATCGTCGCGCCCGATCATCCATGGAGCACATTGTCATACATCGAAAAAAATCGTCTGGTTGGCTGCAACCTGATTGGTGGAGAGGCGGGAACCGGAACCGGACGGCTGTTGCAAAGTTATTTTAATGAAGCGGCAAGCAGCATCGGCATATCGATGCAGTTGGGCAGTACCGAAGCGGTCAAACGTGCGGTTCAGTCTGGTCTTGGTATTTCGCTTGCGCTGCGTGCCACTGTAGCGCAAGAACAGGCAGCAGGTACGTTATGCGTCATTCCGTTTGCTGAAGATCCACCTCAAAAGGATTTATATGTTATCTGGCCGGACACAAGTTTGCCAGATGGTGCCGCCTGTAAATTTGTCGAATTCATGTGATATCGTCGACACTTGCGCGCAACCTGCGCATCTGCGATCGTTGTCTGTGACGGAAATTTACGGTTTGGATGACGAACACACGTATTACCGAGCCGCGTGACGTTTATACCGCAATGCCCGCCGCAACAGGTGGATCTGCAACAAACAATTTGACGGTTTCTGGGTCGGATTCAGGGATGAAAATCAAGTTGATCGACCAGGTAAACATCATCATTCCTCGAGATGGAGATATTGACTTGCAGGGATCCGTCAGGCATCAGGAACCGGCTTGTGCTGCGGCGCAAGGCATTGGGCGGCGCGCATAAGCGGAATTTTTGCGCAAGGCGTGATGATAATAACAAGGTGTGATAATAACAAGGTGTGATAATAACAAAGTGTGATAATAATAATGCTTTTTTTGTTTCCTGTTGCGGGATTATAGTATCATGTTTGTTACGGTGAGACCTTCGCACGATGGCCGCGTCAGCTCAATTTGTTTGGGGCTTGAACTACCCATACCGATATATTAACGACAGAAAACCAGTCATGAGATTGCAGGCGGCGGTGATTGATGCCATCAAACAGGCGTTTCATACCCAGTTCGGTACGGGAGCGCTGTACCTGTTCGGTAGTCGGGTAGATGAAACCAGGCGAGGTGGCGACATTGATCTTTTGCTGGATTTTACAGAACCGGTGGACAACCCGGCGCTGCTGGCTGCGCAGTTTTCAGCCAAAGTATCGCGCTTGGTGTATGGACGTAAAGTGGATGTATTGATATCGGCACCAAACTTGAAGCGTACCCCGATTCATGAGGCAGCTTTTTCGGAAGGGATACGGTTATGACACACAGGCCGGATAAAAAGACTTTGCTTCGTCTGCAATTTCTGGCGCGGGTCATTCACAAGGAATGCCGGCATTTAATGACGACCGATCAACGTCTTTTTAATCATCAGTTCGACGTGGAGCGCGCTGCACAGTTGGATCTGAATCCTGCGTTATCTGAGCAGGTAGAAGCTTTTGTGGGGCGCTTTTCTCGATTGCAGGATACGATTGCTGATAAATTGTTGCCCTTGTTTTTGGTTGCATTAGGTGAAAAAACAGGCGCTGTGATAGATAATCTGGATAAAGCGGAGCGATTGGGTTGGTTGATTTCCGTGGATGAATGGATGAGTATGCGCCAGATCAGAAATCAAATGGTGCATGAGTATGTGGAAGACTTGGCCTTGCTGGCCGGTGCATTACAGTCAGCGCATCTTTTTGTCGAGACAATGGCGGATACGGCCAATAAATTGTTGTCCGAGCTTGAAAAACGGGGTTGGCTGGAAAACAGCGGTTAAGGAGAAACCACTGATTTATTCCTCCATGAGCCACGCTGTCGAAACAAATCAGCAGTTTGCCCAAGTTGATGACAAAATTACGCTGTCGCCGGTATCTTGATGTTTTCGCTGGGTTGTGCTCGCTGCTGGCGCTGTTCAATCCGGTTGCGCAGGGCAATCAGAAAGCCTAATCCAAAGAAGGCGCCAGGAGGCAGAATGGCCAGCAGAAAGCCGGAATAGTGCGGAATCAGATGCAGCACCCAGTGTTTGGCAACCGGACCTAACGCGAGGTCGATGCCGGACAGCAGCGTGCCTTTACCCACCAGTTCGCGCATTCCGCCCAACACCAGCAGTA
>JAJYGL010000239.1 GCA_021790625.1 Pseudomonadota bacterium
GTCGCTGCTCGCCGCCCGCGCACAAGCTGCCAAGCCTGCCCGAACCGGCCGCGCGAGCACCGGAAAATCAACGGGAAAGTCAACGGGAAAATCTGCCAGAAAACCAGCCAAATCCACGACCGGCCGGGCACCGGCCGCCAACAAAGCCGGCAACGCGGCAGAAGCGCCAAAAACCCGCCGCACCGTCCGCAAGGCAGCTACACCCGACAACGCTTGACCATCCCCGTCATGTACCGGCAACTCTTTCCACCCAAACAGGCACACCTGCACACAACCATGCAAAACAAGTCTGGCTGCTCCCAACCAGATATTTCCCGACGCACTGGTTTGCAGACCGTTCTTCAAGCCGTTTTACGCAACTCGCTACTCCCTGCTCTGTTGTTGTCCTCCTCTTTTCTTACCGCATGCAACCACCCTGCGACCGGCACCCTCCCCGTCATCAAAATTGGCTCCGCTTCACCACTCACTGGCCCGCAGGCGCATCTGGGGCAGGACAATGCCAATGGCGCCCGCCTCGCGGTGGACGAAATCAACGCAGCGGGTCTTGTCATCGGCAAACAGCATTACCGCCTGCAACTGCTGGCCGAAGACGATCAGGCCGATCCGCGCACTGCTACCACCGTCGCCCAACAATTAGTGGATGATGGTGTCGCGGGTGTCATTGGTCATCTGAATTCGGGCGCGACCATCCCTGCTGCCAAAGTATACTTTGATGCCGGTATTCCACAAATTTCCCCCTCAGCCACCGCGACTGCCTACACCCATCTCGGCTTCAACACCGCCTTCCGTGTCATGAGCAACGACCACCAGCAAGGCGACGCACTGGGACAATACGTGGTGCGACGACTGCACATCAAACGTATCGCCATCATCGACGACCGCACGGCATACGGACAGGGTCTGGCTGACGAGTTTTCCCATGCAGCAACAGCCGCCGGGGCAACCATCGTGGATCGCGAATACACCACCGACAAATCCACCGATTTCCTTGCCATTCTGACCGCCATCAAAGCCGCCCAACCACAAATCATCTTTTTTGGTGGCATGGATCCGCAAGCCGGCCCCTTGGCGCGACAAATACAACAACTGGGTATTCACTGCCCACTCATCGGTGGCGACGGCATGCAAACCGAGCAATTCATCCGCTTGGCCGGCCAGGCGGCCGAAGGCGACTTTGCCTCCAACCCCGGCGTCCCCCTCGACAAAATGCCGCAAGGTACAGCCTTTGCCAAACGTTTTCGCGCACAATACGGCGAAATCCAGAACTATGCGCCGTATGCCTATGATGCGGTCTACGTCATGGTAGACGCCATGCAACGCGCCGGATCACCTGACCCTGCCCGCTACCTGACCGAACTGCCAAAAACAGATTATCAGGGCGTGACCGGCCACATCCAATTCGATAGCCATGGCGACCTTGCCCACGGCAGCATCACTATTTACCAGGTACAATCCGGCCATTGGCAACCCGTCGAAACACTGAACGGGACGTAACCCTCTCTCTCCGCAAGGATGCAACATGCTCCCCATCAGACTGACCCAGTTTTCCCATGGCGGCGGCTGTGGCTGTAAAATCGCCCCAGCCCTGCTGCACGACATGCTCAAGGATTTACCCTCCGGCATCTTGCCCCCTGCATTACTGGTTGGCACAGAAACCAGCGATGACGCGGCTGTTTACCAACTCAACGCCGAACAAGCCATCATTGCCACCACCGATTTTTTCATGCCTATCGTAGACGATCCGCACAGTTTTGGCGAAATCGCCGCGACCAATGCCATTTCCGACATCTATGCCATGGGAGGAAAACCTTTGTTTGCATTGGCCATCGTCGGCATGCCCATCGACAAATTACCACTGGATGTCATGCAGGCGATTCTGGCCGGCGGCGAATCTGCCTGCCGTCGAGCCGGCATTCCAGTAGCCGGCGGACACTCCATCGATACAGTCGAACCCATTTATGGACTGGCTGTCATCGGCTTGGCACACCCCGACCACATCAAACGCAACAATGCGGCGCAAACCGGCGATGTCCTCATTCTTGGCAAAGCACTCGGCGTGGGCATTTTAAGTTCCGCGCTCAAAAAAGGCGAATTGCCCGACGAAGGCTATGCCGAAATGCTCGCCACCACCACCCAACTCAACACCCCTGGCACCAGTCTGGCCAACCTGCCGGGTGTCCACGCCATGACCGACGTCACCGGTTTCGGCCTGCTCGGCCATCTACTCGAAATCTGTCGTGGCTCGCAACTGGATGCCCACATCGACTTTAACCGCCTGCCGTTACTGCCCGCTGCGGTAACACTGGCCAAATCGGGCCATGCTCCTGGCGCGGCTGCCCGCAACTGGTCAAGTTATGGTGCTGATGTCAGCCTGCCGGAGAATACCCCGCTCTGGCAAAAAAATCTGCTCTGCGACCCGCAAACCAGCGGCGGCCTGTTGATCGCCTGCGCGCCCGACACCGTTGAACAGGTACTAACCTGCTTTGCCAACGATGGTTTTATGCGTTCCACAACCATTGGCACGCTGCAACACGGGATACCGCACGTTCATGTCCATACCCAATCATGAACGACACATCAATCACATCAACAAGATACTCTTCCTCCATGGGAACTTGTCGCTTGTCATCACCAGTAACAAATCAAAGCGTTTTTGTAACCTGATTTATCCCTGCCTCTGCCAAAATGAACGGGCATCAACACTTGTCCATTTACCTGTTCATTCACGTGGAGGAATCCCATGCAACCTACCCGTCATCCGCAACAAAAAAAATGTTCGATGGCTGACCAGATTCAGCATCGCCCTGACCCTTGCCGTGGGCTTTATCCAGCCAACACTGGCAGCACAAACCAACGTAACACCGCTACGGGTGGTATCCACGCCCAACCCAAATGTCTTTCCGCTGTTACTGGCCATGAAACAAAATCCGCAACTGCCGGTCAGTCTGGTTCCCGTTGGAACAGGCAGCGATATCGTCAATGCGTTCTCCTCCGGCCAGGGGGACGCCCTGCTATCGATGACTTATACGGCAGCGCAGGATGTCACCTCTGGAAAAATCCCGCAACTGGAACTGGTTTCCGTCAACTTCTGGCGCGGGTTCTGGATTCTGGCGCCGAAATCGGCGCAAATCAGCCAGTTTTCGCAGCTGGCCAACGATGGTGTACTGATTGCCGGCCCCACAGCCGGCGGCAAGGGCGGCGGGCCTGATCTGATATTTCAGGCAGCAGCCCGGCAGGCAGGGATGGGCGCATCCAGTTTCAATCTGTGCTATCTGCCCGTGATGCAAGCTGCGCCCATGATGGTGCAACAACAGCCCATGAACAGCAATTCCGCCTGCGCGTCAACCGACAGCATGGCGCCAACCGGCATCTCACTGGTAGAACCGGCAGCCACCGGACTGGTCATGCAAAGCAAAATGAGTACGGCCAGCAACGCAGTCGCCATCAATAAAGCCATTGACGTACAGACACTGTTTACCGATTATAATGCCTGGCCACACACCGAATTGCCACATGGCGGCATGTCGGTACTCGCTTCCGTACTGATTGATCGGCGCCTTGCTCATCCAGTACAACCTGATTTTGCCGCTCAAGGCGCTGGAATCCGTTGCCTTGCGCATTGGTGACGGCAATATTGATGCCGAATGGCCTGAAAAAAATGCACTGCCCCTGGAATTCGTGCGCATCGTGGCAACCCTTCGGCAAATGCAGCAACAACTGCAACACCGCGAGCGCGAACGCACCATCATGCTGGCTGGCATTTCGCATGACCTACGCACCCCATTAACCAAATTATGGCTGGGCGTCGAGATGCTGCGAACCAATACCACCGAGAATGAAATTGTCGAGAATGAAGTTGTCGAACAACTCACCAGCCACATCAAAACCGCTGATCATATCATCACCCAATTTATCGAATTTGCCCGCGACGGCAATGCCGAGCCTTTGAGCCTGTGTCACCCTCAAGCCATCATCTACCACGCTGCACAGGCAGCCGTTCCCGATTCTGCCTGGTTACATTTCGAATGGGGCGAGATGCCTGCCTGCCATCTCCGCGCAACAGGATTACAACGCATTGTCAGCAACCTGGTCGGTAACGCTGCCCGCCATGGCGCGCCACCAATTTTCATACAGGCCGGCTGGCACCACGGTTTTCTGCAACTGCGCGTCACCGATCATGGCAGCGGCGTGGCCGAACAATTATTGCCGTCTATCGGTCAAGCCTTTACACGGGCGAACAGTACGACTCAAGCTGGTTTCGGCCTGGGATTGGCCATCGTCGAGCGCCTCGCTTCCGCCCACGGTGGACAAATGCAATGGCGCAACGCGCCAGACGCGGGGTTTGAGGTCACAATCTGTCTGCGCACCACGCCAATCCCGTCAACACCCCATCAACACGCCGGCAACCACTCCAGCAACCAGCCCGACTCGCCATCTTGCGCCTGCCAGCCGCAAGCAACACCAACCCCCGGAATGCAGACCAACGCTTCCCCACAATAAACCAATGGCCATTGCTCGCGTTGCCAGGGTGGTAACGCCGTGGTTTGCCAGAGGTATTTCAACGTGCGTTGCGGCCGATGGCAATCCGGTCTGAAGCGCTCTCCGCCATGCCGAAATCGAATTGTCAGGTTTTGTGCAGGAAGCAATCCTTTTCCCGTTGCCGTACGAACATGTAATGTGCCAGACAACAATGGCAGCGAGAACACTATTTCCTGTGTGCCAGACCGAATTCCGTCAAGGCAGAGCGACACAGGTACGCTATTTTTTCGTGCCGATTCATCCAGCATCGTCGCCTCATCAACAACCCATACCTGTCCGGCAAAACGGCGCAGGCTGGTTTTTCCAAGACGAATATTCACCATTGCATCACGGCGCGCCTGCAACAACTGCTGCACGATCTGCGCCAACTGCGCCTCGCTGGGCATGGTCAATTGCTGCTGTGCCAGAAAATAACGCAACAGGTTGCGCGCACGCGCGGGGCTCAACTCGGCCAGTCGCTCGCATTGCAATCGGTTCTCTTGCCAGGCGCCCTTACCATCCTGAGCCGCCAATTCATCCAGCAGGATTGCCGCGTCGGCAAGATGCCGGGCGCTGCGTGCCAGCGTGGTTCGCCAGGCAGGGTCATGTTCGGCTATCAGCGGCAATATCCGATGGCGCAAAAAATTGCGTGCATAATGCACATCGGTATTGCTGTCATCTTCTACCCACTGCAAACGATGCTCGGTTGCCCATGCGAGCAACACAGCACGTTCAACATCCAACAGAGGGCGCAACAGAAATGAGCGGCCCGCTGCCAAGGAACGTAGCACGGGCATGCCGGCCAATCCTTTGACACCCGCGCCGCGCAACAGCTGCAACAGCAAGGTTTCGGCCTGATCATCCCGATGATGCGCCAGAACGAGGTAGTCCGTCTCGATATTTGTAAAAATCTGGTACCGCGCTGTGCGTGCAGCGGCCTCGACCCCTTCACCGCTGTCACGCGGAACCATCACCGGCTGCACAAAGCAGGGAACGTTCCATCGTTGACACAAGGCCACACAAAAATCACGCCAATCGTCCGCATATCGACTCAAGCCATGATGAACGTGCACGGCAGACAGGTGTATGTTCAGCGAATCGCGCAATCCGACGAGCAAATGCAACAGCACCACAGAATCCATGCCGCCGCTCAAACCCACGCAAACACGCGCCCCGGGCTGAAGAACCTGTTGTAATGAGCGGGCGAACCAGTCAGCCAGCGTTGCGCTGGTGACTGCTTTTGTAGCGCCCATAACCCATCAGACGTTGATAACGCGCCGCCAGAAGAGCGTCAAGCGAAATTTGCTGCACCTCGGTGAGAATTTCACTTAACGCGAGTTTCATGTTATGCATCATGGCCGCCGGATCACGATGCGCGCCACCAGGCGGCTCCGCCACAATGCGGTCAATCAAACCCAATGTTTTCAGGCGCAATGCGGTAATACCCATGATTTCTGCCGCAGTGGACGCCATGTCAGCATTTTTCCACAAAATAGACGCACAGCCTTCGGGCGAAATAACCGAATAGGTAGAAAATTGCAGCATCAGCGTCCGGTCACCAACGCCAATCGCCAGCGCGCCACCCGAACCGCCTTCGCCAATCACCGTACAGATAACAGGCGTGCGTAATTCAGACATCACATACAAATTGCGTGCAATCGCTTCAGACTGATCCCGTTCCTCAGCGCCGATGCCAGGGTAGGCGCCAGGCGTATCGATGAAAGTAAGAATAGGCAAGCCAAATTTTTCTGCCAGGCGCATCAGTCGCAGCGCTTTGCGATAGCCCTCCGGACTTGGCATGCCAAAGTTACGGACAATTTTTTCCTTGGTGTCGCGGCCTTTCTGGTGGCCGATGACCATGACCGACTGATTGTTGAACCGGGCAATGCCGCCCACGATGGCGCGATCATCGGCAAATGACCGATCGCCGTGCAGTTCTTCAAAATCCGAAAACAGCGCGCCGATATAATCCAGCGTATAGGGACGTTGTGGGTGTCTGGCGAGCTGCGCTATCTGTACTGGCGTCAACTTGGCATAAATATCCTGCGTCAGTTTTTCGCTTTTTTTCTGCAACAAGGTGAGTTCCTTGGAAATATCCAGATCGCTGCTGTCCTCGTGCACGTTGCGCAACTCTTCTATCTTGACTTCCAGCTCGGCAATCGGTTGCTCAAAATCCAAAAAAGTGGTTTTCATGAATCATCACAGCACGCAATATCCGCGCGCGCAAAATTTAACGACCGGTCGCATCATACGTATGGATAACCCGCACAAGCAATAATATTTATAATTTATCAATGCACATGACCATGATCGCCATGCGCATGTCCATGCGCCACTTCATCGGCCGTCGCAGGGCGTACATCAATAATTTTGCAATCAAATTTCAATGTCTGTCCGGCAAGTGGATGATTTCCATCCACAACAACCGTATCGTCGGTCATGTCGGTCACGGTATACAGCAAATATTCGTCGCTGCCTTCCGGCGCACCCTCAAATTGCATGCCTACTGTCGTGCTTTCCGGAAACATGTGCCGTGGCTCGGTACGCAACAACTCTGCATCGTATTCACCAAAGGCATATTCCGGTTCCATGACCACGGCCACGGCGTCCCCGACATTTTTTCCTTCCAGCGCTTCTTCCACCGTCGGAAAAATGCCATCATAGCCGCCATGCAGATAGCTGATGGCTTCCGTTTCGGTATCGGACTGTTCCAGCAATTCACCAGACAAGTTGCTCAATTGGTAAGTCAATGTGACAATGGTATTTTTGGCGACTTGCATACGCTCCTCGGCGGGCGGTAAAGAATGTGCCTATTTTAACGTATTTTCAGGAATCAGGTTAATGCTATCGCTGGATTTATTGGGTGGATTATCGGCACAAACGTTTTTGCGCGATTACTGGCAGAAAAAACCGCTGTTGATACGGCAGGCCATACCCGGATTTACCGGTTTATTAACGCCAGAGGAACTACTGGTTCTGACCGGACAAGACGACTGCACAGCACGTCTGGTTCGCCAACAAGGGGATGGCTGGCAACTTCGTCACGGCCCGTTCCGACGCAGCGCGTTTCCTGCACTGAAGAGTCGGCAGCCGTGGACAGTACTGGTGCAAGAATTGAATCATCACTTGCGCAGCGCCGAAGACCTGTTGCAACGGTTTTCTTTCATTCCGCACGCACGACTCGATGACCTGATGGTCAGCCTCGCCAGTCCCGGTGGAGGCGTTGGACCTCATTTCGACTCTTACGATGTCTTTCTGCTTCAGGGAATGGGAGAACGACATTGGCAAATCAGCACTCAGGCCGACCTGACGCTGATTGACGACCTGCCACTAAAAATCCTGCGTCGCTTCACGCCGGAACAGGAGTGGGTGCTCGCTCCCGGCGACATGCTCTATCTGCCGCCCCATTGTGCGCACAACGGAATTGCCGTCGGCCCCTGCATGACGTACTCAATTGGTTTTCGCGCTCCATCCGCACAGGAAATCGCCACCCAGTTTCTGATTTATCTACAGGATCGCCTGCAACTGGATGGTGTTTACGCCGATCCCGATTTAAGTTTGCAGGAACATCCGGCGCAAATCGAGGAGCCAATGCTGGAAAAAATTGCCGGCATGGTCAACCAGATTCGTTGGGACAAACACGACATTGCCGAATTTACCGGTTGCTATCTGAGCGAACCCAAGGCGCACATTTTCTTCTCTCCACCAGAAACAATGCCTCCCCACGCCGAATTCTGTCGGCAAGTGCGCAAGACCGGCGTGCGACTGGCACCCCAGTCATTGATGCTGTGTCATGACAAGCGCTTCTTTCTCAACGGCGAACCCATTGATCTGGCCGGCGAATACGAGAGCCTCATCCAGCTCGCCGATACCCGCCAGCTTGCCGGTGCCGGATTATCGCCGGCCTGTCTGGACTGGCTGTACACCTGTCATGAAGCCGGCTTCGTGCTCATCGAGGAAGAGATCAGAAAATCCGGTTGATCAAATCCTCACCCAGACCAATTCCCGCCCCCATTTCCATCGCGCGTCCGAAACCGGAATTCAGAAAGCCATCCAGCGCGCCCATCAAGCCAGCCTGCTGCGGCATCGGCGCGCCGTAGGGTACTTGACCACCGACAAACGGTTGGCCGGGATAAGGTTGGCCGGGGGCAGCTTGTCCAGCATTGGCCTGTGCAGGAAACTGCTGCGCCTGGTTTTGCCACATGCCATGAATCGCCTGCAACAGCGCCCCCATTTGCTGCTGTTGTTGCTGAAATGCCATGGCAATTTCACGCAAATCGAGTAACCATTCGCGCGCATCCGTGTTCCCTGCCTGCGCACTGGCCTGTAACTTGCCGGCCAACATCTGAAACTGCTGTACAAACTGCTGGCTTTGCCCCTGCATTTGCTGATATTGCTGATCAATCGTTTGAATATCCATAACCACTCCTCATGCATGATGAAATACTGCATATAGGGGCGTTCTGTCGAAGTTGCAAGCCACCGTCAAGCAAGACAAGACTTCGCGTTCAGCCTGCGGTCTCAACGCGTCAAGGTCATGAACAGGCGCGTCATCTGTTCGGGCAAACGTGCAACGTGGTCAATAATGGTGTGATATTTACCAAAAATATCATGTACATAATCACCCGCATGTGGGTCGAGACTGACGCACCAG
This sequence comes from Pseudomonadota bacterium, assembly GCA_021790625.1. Classification (GTDB taxonomy): domain Bacteria; phylum Pseudomonadota; class Gammaproteobacteria; order Burkholderiales; family Sulfuriferulaceae; genus Sulfuriferula. The sequence goes on from JAJYGL010000239.1 coordinate 9,173, forward strand.
ACAGCAATACCTTCTGCAGCAAGCTCGCGTACCGCCATGCGCGTATCTTCAATCAGCATACGGGCATCACTGCTATCAATGTCGGCCGGTTCGCCATCGGTCAACAACAACAAAATCCGGCGCTCTGCCTGCTGATGCGCAAGGTAATGCGCGGCATGACGCATGGCCGCTCCCATACGGGTAGAATAACCGGCTTCCATGGCGGCCAGCCGCGCTTTGACAGGGTCTCCCCATGTCTCACTGTAGCCTTTGATATGCCAGAAACGAACATCGTGCCGGGTGTTGGAATGAAAACCGCTGATGGCGTATTTATCCCCCAGCGCGGCAATTGCCCAACCCAGCAGACTGATGGCTTCCTGGCTCAGCATCAGCTTGCTTTGCGCGCTTCCGGCCGGCACGTCATTGAGCGATGCCGACAAATCCAGTAGCAACGATACGGCGATGTTCCGTCCATCATGGCGATGGCTGAAATTGACGCGCGGGTCAGGTATCGCGCCACTACGATAGTCCGTCAACGCGCGTATTGCCACATCAAGGTCAAGATCGGTTCCTTCTTCCTGATAACGCTGGCGCACTTTATTTTGCGGTTTGAGCTGATCAATCAGGCGTTTCAACTGTCGGGATAGCAAACGGTGTTTATCGAGGATGTGATCAATCTTCCCGGCATCCGCAGCAGGGTGCAGGTGCTCATAAACACTGACCCAGTCTGGCCGATATTGCTCGCTAACGTAATCCCATTCAGCATACAAACGAGGCGGCAAACGTTGACCGGTTTCATCGACGTGTGGTGTTGGCTTCGGTTTTTCGTCTTGCCCTTCTTCATCACCTTCCTCGATAAATTGCCACATCAGCCGGTTGTCGTCACGATAGTCAATCACCGTATCGTCAAACCAGACTTTGGGGCTGAAATCGTCTACCACCCGGGTTTTGGCAACCCAGGCCACGCCCAGCTCGGCCATCTCGGCGGTTGTGCTTTCTGTCTGCGCCAGACGGGCATGAAAACGGGACACAAAGTCCAACAAAACCGTGTCCTGATAACCATGATCGGGATATAACAAGGCGTACGACAGCAAGGTCAACCGATGTCGTATGCAGGCATGCCCAGGTGGGCAGGCGTGTGGATCGGGGTGCGGATGCAGGCGTTGCCAAGCTACGCGCAAACCTGGATAACGCCGTCTGGCCAGATATTCTACCCGCGCATCTTCGAACATCTCGGCCGCCATGCGTTGAAACGGACTCAAATTATCAGCGACAATACGCTGCGTCCAAAGTTTGTGGGCGCTCACATGCGCCAATAGCGCGCGATAGCGATCAATACCGCGTACCCCAGCCCTGTCGTCATACACTTCCGGCAGATGCAAACCCTGCGCATCAAAATAAGGAACCGGTTTACGCAAGGTATCATACGCCAGCGAGTAAGGAATAAAGCGCATCTCACTTTGCCACAATCCGGCCAGATACAGATCCAGCCTGCGCTCTGCATCGACAAATAGCGTACCGTGCCGTTCACGTTGCAACACTGCGCGGCTATCGGGTGTGGCCAGTAAAAAATAGTCGCGTTGCCGATCCGGATCGGCGAAATGGGCGCGTACGCCATATTCAACCCAGCGAGACAACCCGGAAAAAGACAATAACTGCACGACTTGCGGAATGCTGGTAAGCAATTCGACCAGACATTCACTGGGATACATTTTATCCAGTCCATGCACTTTTGGGCTGGTGCGCTGCATGGTATGCCAGAGCAGATGCAAATATTCGCGCAACAAGTCCAGACTTTCATAGGCACGCGCCACCGACCCCATACCCTGCAGTAACGGCGTCAGCGCACGACCATTCGGAGTGCGGGTCAACCGTTGCACAAAAGTCAGTACGGTATCGATTGCCGCATCCCCCAGCAACGTGGCCACGCCAGGCATTTCTTCCAGAAAAGCCAATACAGGCGCTTCACCGCGACCCATGCGACAAATCTGTTCTGCGCCCGCGACATAAATCGCCAGCGCTTCCACCGACAAAGTGCGGGCGGCATACGCATGACAATCCGGAAAAATGCGCTGAACGCTTTGAAATCCGCAGGAAAGACTTTCCACGACCTGCGATGTATTCATACTGGTATCAATCCTAGCGTCAATTCTGACATCAATTCTGACATCAATTCTGACATCGATTCCGATATCAACTCTGACATCAACCCTTCATCACGCGTCGAACACGGCGTCGATGGCGTGATGAAGGGTATCACAAATATCAGCGTCATCGCTAATGGGTTGCACCAGCGCCATGCGGCAAGCTTCGCGAGCGGCAATGCCCTGCGTCATCAACTGTCCGGCATAGACCAGAAGCCGGGTTGAAATACCTTCATCCAGCCCATGCCCTTTCAAGGCGCGGGCAGTCTGGGCAATCTGCACCAACCGGACGGCGACCTGTTCATCGACATGGCTTTCCTGCTGCAAAATGGCCGCTTCGGTAGCAGGCAACGGGTAATCGAACGATAACCCGGTAAACCGCTGTTTGGTGGATTGCTTCAAATCTTTCATCAGGCTTTGATAGCCGGGATTATACGAAATGACGAGCTGAAAATCCGGGTGCGCCATCACCAGTTCGCCTTTTTTATCCAATGGCAAGGTGCGCCGATAGTCGGTGAGCGGGTGTATGACCACCGTGGTATCCTGCCGCGCTTCAACAATCTCATCCAAATAGCAAATGGCGCCGTATCGCGCAGCAAGCGTCAACGGACCATCCGCCCAGCGCGTACCGTTGGCATCCAGAAGATAACGCCCGACCAGATCGGCAGCAGTCATGTCTTCATTGCAGGCCACGGTAATCAGCGGTTTCTGCAGCCGCCACGCCATGTGCTCAATGAAACGTGATTTTCCACAACCTGTCGGACCTTTGACCATCACCGGCAAACGCGACCGCCAGGCTGCTTCAAACAGCGTGATTTCGTTGTGTTGCGGGCAATAATACGGTTCTCGCGTTACCCGAAAGGCGTCGATATCAAAAGTGTCAGACAAAATGCGTTCTCCGCAAAAACAACAAGATCATAAATAATGGAACGTCGTCACGCAGCCATCAACAAAAGGGACGGCCGCGTGACGGCGCTCCCGAATCCGGAGCAACACGACTCTCTGCCGGATTCGGTCCCAGCCGCAAATTACTTGTGCACACCCAGTTTTTCGCGCCAACCCGGATACAACTTGTCAGCATCCTTGGGGAAGGATTCAAAAGCACGGGCAAATTCTTTGTGCTCTTTGGCAAACTCGATCGGATCCGCACCGGCTTTCCAGCATTCATACGATTGGCGCAACGAAGTAGCACCGGCAGCCGGGCTGTCGATATGACCGTATGCCCCACCACCTGCCGTATTGATGACGTTGCCATGCCCCAGATTTTCAAAGAAACCCGGCAAGCGCAACGCATTCATGCCCCCGGAGATGATCGGTGTGGTCGGTTTCATGCCATACCATTTCTGAAAGTAGACCGGACCTTGGCACTCATCACGCTCAATCATGTAAGCGATATTTTTATCATCGGCGTCACCTTCCATCTTGCCGTATCCCATGGTGCCAACGTGGATGCCGGAAGCACCTTGCAGACGGGACATCTTGGCCAGCACGAACGCGGTATAGCCCCGCTTGGCGGAAGGCGATGTCACCGCACCGTGGCCGGCGCGGTGATAATGCAGATATTGGCTCGGATACTGACGACGAGCGGTGGTGACCATGCCCGGACCGCCAACATAGCCGTCGACCAGAAATGCCACCTTGTCGGCGTCCGGCCCAAAGACTTCCAGAATGTAGTCGGCGCGAGCGCACATCTCATGGTGATCATCAGCAGTGATATTGGCAGAAAACAGTTTGGCCTGACCCGTTTCATCTTGCGCACGTTTCAGCGCATCGGCGACCAATGGAATGACCTTTTTCATCGGGCAGAACACCTGATTGCCTTGGGGTTCATCGTTCTTGATGAAATCCCCACCCAGCCAGAACTGGTAGGCGGCTTTGGCGAACGGCTCGGGGCGCAGCCCCAGTTTCGGCTTGATGATGGTGCCAGCGATATAGCCGCCATCCTTGATAGGGCGCCCAAGAATACGCCACATATCGCTGATATCGCGCGCTGGTCCGTCAAACAACTGGATAGCACGTTCCGGCACATGAAAATCAATCATTTTGGCGTGTTCGATATCGCCCATACCCTGATTGTTGCCGATCGCCAACGTCAGGAAAGACACAATCATCATGCGACCATCGGTGACATTGCGATCGAACAGTTCCAGCGGATAAGCGATGCGCATGTCTTCGCTGGCTTCATCAATGTAATACACCAACGCGTCAACGCCGCGCGTAAAATCATCGGTGGTCGAAACTTCCACATTGGTGCCAGTAGAAGATTCTGCGGCAAAGTGTGCAGCGGCCTCAAGATAACCATGACCGGACTTCGGTTTCATTTTATAAGCAACCAGAAGGTGTTTTCCGCCCTTGATCAGTTCGTCTTCTTTCAGACTGAGATCAGAATAGCGTGCAGATTGATCCATGTAATGTTCTCCAATTCGTTAAAGGTGCGGCGCGCAGCGCGTGCTATCGTTATGCCACGTCGACACTATACGCTTACAATTCCATAAGGAATATTCAGTAATTTTGATTATTTGTATAAGTAAATACTTATCGATTTATTTTTATTCAGGAATTACCGAATAAATTTCGCGCCGACCAAAACAAAACCCCGCCATATCTATGGCGGGGTAGAGCGCCCAATTCGGGCTGAGGACAACAACGCAAGACGACAAGCGGTTGGCAACAAGGGGGTAAGGAACCGCTGATTATGGGTGGGCGCTGGCTCGAAGGGCATCCCTGAGATTACAACAAGGGGGTAAGGAACCGCTGATTATGGGTGGGCGCTGGCTCGAAGGGCATCCCTGAGATTACGCTTTTCTTGCTCGTCTAGCGCGCGTCCGAGCTCTTTTCGGCCTGTAGACAACAGACACCGATCCACTTCCTGCGGAAGCACACCCTCTTTTGGGATCTGTGCCTGCAATTCACGCGCAAGCGTAGCAAAGACGGTCTGAGCGATAACCGCGAAATCTCGCGGGTTAACAGGCAGGGCCTCTTCCGGTTGCACGGGCGCAGACACTATAACGGAGGAGGGGGTCAGATTTAGATCCGGAACAGGGGCAGTCACAACCTTTGCCGACGCCGCAGTCACAAATTTCCGCACCTCGATATCATCCCAATGAGTTTTGCGGTCAACTTCCGCCTTAAGGTACGGGGATGTCGCTTCCGTCGGGCCCATGGATAGCAAATGTACTCGGATACCCAGATTTTGCGCTGCCATTACGCCGGGGGTTAGGTCTGCATCGCCTGTAACGAGTAGTGCTTCGGAAATCGCCTTGGTTTGCGCTAGGCTAATCATGTCCGCAATAATGAGGCCATCTACCGCTTTTTGGGCGCCGACGCCATTGCGAGTACCGAGCCGAAGCTTAAAGTCGTCCATGTCTTCGATGGAGCGATGGCAGATCGTCTTACCACTAGGTCCCGGGCCATCGTACCAGTACACGCGAAGCAATTCTGCATTGGGGAACTGAGTACAGACTTGCTCAAGAAGGCTCTCACGGAGAGTGGGGTAGCAAATGGTCACCTCATCACGGCTAGCTTTCTTGCCCCAGATGATATGCACTGCTTGCACCCAAAAGTAACCTGCATCCACAAATACCGCGATTCTACGCATGGCTGCCCCTAGAAATGCGAAAGGGCGCCGAAGCGCCCCTTCTAGTAGAGGTGCCTTTGGGGCACCGATGTAGCAGGTGTTTTTGGACACCGAGTAGAAGCCTCACTATAAAGCATGATTCGAGAATTTGTCAAGTGGTGTATAAATCAGTGTGCTTGATTTACCAGTTTTCATCTACGGCTTGGCATCGTCCTCCCGGCTACGACCTGCGCCGTACGCGTCATGATCTTCCCGATTTGACCCGCAACGCGACTCTTGGAGGAGTTAATCAGCGGTTCCCTGTGTATCGATGGCAGAGGCCCAGTTGATAGCATCCATGTGCCATTGGTTGAGCTGTCGGGCATCCAGCCCAAGCGAGTCGGACAGTTGTTCAATCTGCTGCTGATCCGCCTGTTCAAAAGCGATGGCAAGCCGCAAAAAGGGGGCATACGGCCCATGCCGCTGTAAGAGCGCGCGTGTGACATCTTCAGTAAGATTCAAGCGTTCAATGGCTTGCGCCATGGTGGTATTCAGCAACACATCCAACAGGGAAAAAATACCGATAATAAACAACTGGTCGGCCGCCTGCGCGGAAAGCAGTTGTTTCCCCAGCGTTTCGGTCAGCCGCGCCCGCACCAGCGCGTGTTGTAACAAAGCACGGTCGCGTGGAGAAGATGCATCATCGTCATTGAACAATAACAAGGTCAACCAGCGATACAGCGGCTCATAGCCCAGATACATCAGCGCTTGCGCAATCGACTCTATTTTACGGCCAAGACCATTGAGCGGACAATTGATAAAAGCCAACAACTTGTATGGCAGCAGAACGTCATGTTTGATGGCGTCATTCAGCACGGCAAATTCGGCGTGCTGTGCCGTCAGGTTGAGCAATTCTATCACCCGCAAGCGGTTGGCATCGATATGATTAGGCAATCCGGGAGATTTTTGCGCGAAATAATAACCCTGAAAAGCGTCAAAACCCATTTTCGAGGCCGCCAGATAATCATCCTCGCAACCCACGTCACGGGCGATAATCGGGCAGTTCTTCAAATGACGTAACGAAGCAAGCCGTTGACTCAACACCTGCGCATCCCAACCATGCAAGTTAAACCGCAGATAGCACGCCAGACCCTGCAATTCTTGCGCGTCGGCCTCGTCCGGCAGATCATCAAATGCCAAGGCATAACCTTGCTCGATATAATGGCGACACCGATCGGCAAACTCCGCGTCCAGCTCCGCGCCCTTGACATCGATCACCAGCACGACGGACTCACAAGGAAGCATGTTCACCCACGTTCCCGCCAGAGAAGTTGCCGAAAGGCCAATAAATGTGGTGCGATGCCCGCTGAACGAATGCAGATCGATTTGCACCAGCGCCGAAATCAGTGTTTCGTCGGCCAGTTGCCGGTCAGCCGCCGACAGGGATTCGTTCTCGACATGCCGAAACGCAAAATCGTACCCCAGCACTGCATGCTGCCGGTCCAGAACCGGCTCGCGCAACAAAAAGTTTTGCATGGAAGCAGGAACACCTGGCGACGGTTGCGGCAAAACCCATTCCATTTCTTCCTGGCGGACAGGCGAGGGCGGTGCTTCGGCGTTGGCCGGAACTGGCGGCGCAGCAGACGTCACCGACTCATCCGACGGCTTATCCGTTCCGGCAGGCTCATCGGTTACTTTACCCGTTGATTTCCACCAACGCCCAAAAATCAAGGAGAGCTCCCCAAAGAAAACAACAGAACCCGACACAGACAACAAACGATGCCAACATCATCCATCATCTGCCATCATTGTGCAACATATCTGCCTCTCGTACCCAGGACAGCGCCTCCACCTGCAGGCGATTGAGCAGGGCAGATGTCATATTGAACTTTGTAGCGAGCTCAGTCAACAAATCCGCCTCAGCGATTGGCGCGACATTCTCCAACTCTCTCGCGAAATGCAAAATATCGGTATACACATCCGGTTCGCCACGCAAAGCACGCTGCATGGGTGGGGCGAGCGTCACAAATTCCAGCACCTGCACCATCGGAACATTGAATAACGCATCCAGCAAAGAAAACATGCCAACAACAAACAAACTGTCGCCATTCATGGGTGGTTTGTGCTGCTGAGCCAACAATTCGCACAACCGTCCACGCAACAATGCCTGGTACAACAGCAAGCGATCGTTAGGTGCCAGATTGCCGCTGGTGAACAGTAAAACAGTCAACCAGCGGTACAGTGGGTTATAACCAAGAAAATACAATGCCTGCGTAATCGACTCCAACGGATGATCCAACCCGCTCAACGGCGAGTTGATGTAACTTAGCAAGCGATACGCCAACACGACATCGCGCCGGATGACCGCATCCAGTTCAACCATTTCGGCATGCTGCGCCACCAGATTCAGCAACCGGATGATATGCAAACGGTCATGATCAATCCGTCGCGGCATCTCTGGCCGTACCTGGGCAAAAAAATAGCCTTGAAATGCCTGGAACCCCAACACGCGACAGGCTTCATATTCATCTTCCGATTCCACTTGCAAGGCAATGCGCATGGCTGACCATTTGGTTAGCGTGGCCATTTGACGCTCCAGCTCAACCATGTCGTACCGCCGCGTTTCAAACCGCAAAAATTTTACCAGCGGCAGCAGAACCTGCGCGGCGGGAACGTCCGGCAGGTTGTCCAAGGCAACGTTCACCCCTTGTTTTGCCACCATTTCAACTGCATCGACCAATGTCGTAAAATCTACGATTTCCGCCATATCAATCGCGGGCACCACCTGCGCACCGGAGAAACAGTCGAGCCATTCGGTCAACAACGAAGCGTCCATACGTAAAAACAATACCTGCTGCACGGGCAAACTATCGGCCAAGCGTCGAATGATGGCGCAAAACTCCGGAGCCAGCACATTCAGCACCGCGTCCTGACCGGGGAGAGAAGGGTCTGCCCGAAAAGCCACATCATGGCCGACAAGATGGCCGGCAGCATCCACCACGGGTTGCCGCACCAAAAAAGAAGCCCCGGCACCAATAGTGCTATGTGGTCTTGAGTCAGCAACATCGGCCACCAGACTACTGGTCGTTGCCGAATGATGGTGAGAAAACTTCAACCAATGGTCAAACATCGAAAGTTTCCATAGCGGATGGAGTGATCCATAAAACAGGTATAGGCATGATGCATTGAATTATGCAACAGCGTTGCAAAAATGCCAAATATTTTCAAGATATTTTGAAAATAATCTCATCCATTACTTTATCAAAACTCACAGGCTCGCTGCTATCATGGCCGTAACGGCGGCTTGACAGAATAAATCAGCGCTCCAATCCTCGCTCACAACCAAGGCGCGACGTATTTTTGCAGGTCATCCTGTTTCCAGTTCGCCGCTGCGTGATCCCATCCATTATAAACCAGACGCCCCTGACGATTAATGACAAAATTCACCGGCACACGCCAAATACGACCGTACCCTCCCGCCTCGGTGCCACCCAACAATCCCACAGGAAAACCTAACTGCTGCGCCATGGCGCGAACCTGAGGCAGGTTTTCTGCGTCATCCAGACTAAAGCCAAGCAACTGTACCCCTTGACTGGCGTGTTGTGCCGCCCACTCCGACAATAATGGCAACTCCTCACGACAACCATCACACCAGGTTGCCCAAAATACCAGCACCACCACCTTGCCACGCAAAGCGGACAAGGTGTACGTCTGCCCGTTGACCGCGTGCAGCGTCAAATCGGGCGCCGGTTGCTGCAAAACCGGCCCATTGGCAAAAGCAGGGTTGACCAACAACCAGCTCACGGCAAGACCACACCACCATCGGGTCACCCACAGAAATTTTCCGCCGCCGCGCATATCCAGGGAGTCTCCAGCAAGATAAAAGTCAGAACAAATATGTTATACCCGCGCCAAACAATTCCGCTGCGACGAGCTGATACCCATTGGATGCACGATACAAAGGAACATAAACGGACGCGTTCACCTGCCAATGGCGATCGAGATTGGCGAGCAGGCCAGGCGCAAGATACAGTGTCTTGTAACCGCTGTTCTGGTTGAAATAAACAGCATCCCCACCGCCTTCATCGTGCGCACGATACTGTGCGTTGAATTGCAACATCGGAATGATTTTTGTCGCATCGGCAATGCCGTTATAAGTAAACCCTGCCGTTGCATTCACACTGTCACCCGGCCGGTATCCCGCCATACTGTCCAGTGCATGGCGCCATGTACCTTGCGTGAACCAGGAAAAATTCGCATTGATATTGCCTTCATGATACCCGCCCAACAATAAATCGGTCGTGCCCGTACCCGGCGCAGTATCACGATCCATCACGGTTTCTTGATAAGGACCCGTCGGCAACTTCAAGCCGAATGTCAGCCCGGTTGATTTATCCTTGGAAAACCCCGTGTACATACCCTCAACCCGAATATCAGACAACGCATTCACGGTTTGGCTCTGCAAATCTGGACTGACGCCTTGAGAAGCGTCAGTCACCCCCGGTATCCCATTCTCATCGGTGGTAAAAGATCGATGCCAGAAAGGAATCATCGCCATGATCCCCCAGTCCTGATTAAACATGTGCTGACCATACAACGTATAAAAATCGGTTTGTATCTGTTTATCCGGGTTGAGGGCATTGGAGACATTGTTGGTAAAATTATGATCCGTATTCTGATTCATGTAACTATACTGAAGAGATAACTGATCATTCATCCCCGTAACAGGCAAACCCGGCAAACCGACATCAAAAATACCACAACCACAAGCACACGCCAGCGCCTGTCCTGGTAGCCAGACAGCACCAACCAACGTAACAGCAACACATTGCCTGAAAAAACGCATCGACACCATTTTTCTCTCCCTTGATAGACCTATATTCATTGTGTTCCACGACATCACCCCTTCGCCATTATCAGGAGAGAAAGCAGCGAGGTAAATGCGACAAATTGTCGCACCCAACAAACCAGAAGCTTGGGGAACCATCACCTGATTCCCGCAAAACCGCCCTTGGCGGAACAAATCTCTGGCTTCTTTACACCAAGACCCGCCAAACGGCTTCGCAAATACGAATGAGTACGCTAAAATCGCCCCCATTGGGGATGTAGCTCAGTTGGGAGAGCGCGGCGTTCGCAATGCCGAGGTCGGGAGTTCGATCCTCCTCGTCTCCACCAAAATTCAAAGCCGACTGTTCTCAGCCGGCTTTTCCATTTCTGCCGTTCCCGCAAGCTACGCCGGGTTCCGCCCCGTTTTGCGTGTGCCACCCACCCCGCAACGCACCCCGAAATTGCGTCGTTTCCGGCACGGTTCGACTCTGTTCTGCTCTCTGTTCTCAAAAAATAATGGAGAACCGCATCGCTCTGGCACAGGCAGAACGCGTTTTTAGTCAATGTGTTATGCGCGTGCCGGAAAGCGCGGTTTGTCGGGTAGAGTGGTGCAGGGTTTGAAATAACCGCCTTGATTCCCATGTCATTTTTTATCTTGCAATCCTTCCAACGCTGCATGTCCCAATATACCGCTGGCGGCGAGCAATTCCAGTCTGCTGGCTTCCCATTGCGCCAGACTTTGTACCCATTGCTGCCTGGCGTCGGTAAGCGATGACTGTGCAGTAAGCAGTTCAATCATGGTCCCAACACCGTGGTCATACCGATTTTGAGCAGACTCCATGGTCACTCGGGCGCTTTCCAGCAAAGATCTGGATGCATCGATGGCATCAAATGCCATCACAGCATCGCCATAGGCAGATACAACCTGTTTCATTATTTGATGCTCCGTGTCCTGCATTTGCGCCTGCGCCACATCCGCCTGCGCTTTTGCCTCATCAATTTTATAATGTTGCATGAAGCCATCAAAAATCGGCACATTCAAGGTCAAACCGACAGTGGTTATGTTGTTCTGGACGGGTTGCAGCCCTTGGTTGGGATAACCATTTTGATCGTACGTGGCGACAAAGCTCAAGGTTGGCAATCCATCCGAACGCGAACTGCGTATTTTTGCCTGGGCGGCTACCCACCGTTTCCGAGCAGCACGAATTGCTGGCTGGTAATGTTCTGCGAAGTGTATCCAATCCGTCAATGCCGCTACTGTTCTGGATTTGTCTGGCGCTAACAAATCAGGCAGCACTATGGTCATATCTGGCGCCAAACCCAATGCATAAATCAGCTCGGCCAGCGTTTTGTCGCGCTCACCCGTATCGCGCGCAAGTGACAGATCCGCTTTCGCCGCTGCGGTTTGTGCCTGTGTCAGATCACCGCGATCTCCCGTTCCGTGCTGCAGTTTCCTGTTTGCACTATCTTCGATCCGATGCGCCAATTCTTTTGCTTTTATGCTCGCATCAACTTTCGCTTGAGCCGCAATGGCGTTGAAATAATCCGAGATCACTTCTCCAAGCAATTTCTGCATTTCAGCATCATGATCATCGATTGCGGCTTTCAGCGCATTATCAGAGACTTCCAGATTGGCAGACCTGCCACCAAAATCGAGCAACAACCAATTCAGAGAGGCATAAGTCATATGTCCTTGTGTCGTATTGTTTGCCGATGCGAAACCAGGATATACCGTACGATTATTCAGTTCGCTGATCTGGGCTGAAACTGTTGGCAAATACGCGGATCGCGCTTGACCAACCTGTGCGACCTGAACCTTGATTTGTGCCCATGTATCGCGAAGCTGCGGATTGCTGCAAAGCGCCAGATCAACAGCATCGACAAGCGACAATGCACGGCTCATGTCTATCTGCGGCGGGCAGAGTACTGGAGCAGCATCGCCTGGCAATGTAAAACCTTCCGGCAAGCTGGCGGGCTGAGCCGACAGCGGGTCATCCATCCAATGGCGTAAAATCCCCGATTGGTGCGTGGCTGGCTGCGGAGTCGTCTCCGCAGCTTGAGCCGGACGGAAACCATTCAAGAACAACATGAAACATACTGGCAGGCAAATCAGAGCACCAAACATGATTTGCCGTTTACCGCTCATGCAAGCTCTCGGTTGTATGCCGTATCAAAGGCGACAGGAAATATTCGATGACCCGCCGCCGGCCTGTCCGGATTTCCACCGTTCCTGACATGCCCGGATCAAGCGTACGTTTCGCGCCATCCACATCCAGAACAGGCCGCAGCAATGTGACCCGGACTGCATACTGCAATCCTTTTTTCTGATCTTCAACGGCATCACGTGCGACCAGGGTGACCCGTGCTGGAACGGTTCCATATTTCGTGTAATCAAAGGCATCGATTTTGACTTCGGCGCTTTGTCCGACATGAACAAACCCCACATCCTTGTCTGCAAGCATGGCTTCCATCGTCACAGACCTGTTTTGCGGCACAATCTGCATCAGCGCCTGTGCCACCGGAACTGCTGCACCAACCGTATGAACCTGCATTTGTTGCACGGTGCCAGCAACCGGCGAACGCAACACAAGCTGATTGATCTCGATTTGGACCCTTGCCGCATCGGCTTGGGCATCTGCCGCTTGTTTGGTTGCCTGCGCCAGATCATCTTCAGCATTCTTGCCGGTTTCCGCAACCAGGGCAGCAAGCTGCATGCGAGCAGCGTCAAACTGGCCCTGCAAATCAACCTCGGTTTGCTTTTTGGTCAACGCATCCGTTCGTGCCACATCATTGGTTTCCGCCAACACGGCGTAATCCTCTGCAATACGTCTGGCAAGCGGCAATGCGGCGCCAAAACGCGCCATATCAGCACGCAACCGATCTCGCTTGGCCACAAAATCCGCCCACTGACCTTGCAAGTGCATAGCCGCGTCACGCCACAAACCATGCTCAACCCCGGCTATCGGTGGCATTTGTGGTTGTCGTCCGCTTCGAAGCGAAGCCATCATCGCGCGCGATTGTGCGGCCTGGAGAACAGCCATTTGCCAGTCGGCCAGATCCTTTATCCGCTCATCCTCAAACGCGCGTGAATCCAGCAGGATCAAAGCTTGTCCTGCCTGAACCCGCTGCCCGTCCTCGACAAGGATTGCTCTGACCGTGGCGACCTGAACAGCAGTAATAACCTTGGTCTGTCCATCGGGGATAATCTTGCCTTGGGCATCCACCGTAATGTCGATATGTCCGAAAATCGACCAGATCAGCAAAATTGCCAACAGGGAAACCAACAATCTCGCCACCCAACGTGCCGTGGGTGACACCGGTTTGTGTTGCAGCGCCAGTGCGGCCGGCAAAAATTCGGCTTCATGGGAACGAAGTTCGGGCAAAGCCATTTCGTGTCTTTTGCGCCACCAGAACCGGAATACGCTGGCATATCGCCCAAACAGTTCGCCCCATGCCTCCAAACGATGCTTGAAATTCATGCGGCTGCTCTTATTCCCTGTTGCAATGCGTACAAGTGCGCATAAACCCCTTGTGGATGATTCACAAGTTCAGTATGGGTGCCGGTTTCAATGATTTGACCGCGATCCATGACCACAATCCGATTCGCATCACGTACCGCCGTCAAACGATGGGCAATGATCAAAACCGTACGCCCGGCGGAAATACGACGCATATTGGCTTGAATAACACTTTCCGATTCATAATCCAGCGCACTCGTTGCCTCATCAAAAATCAGAATACGCGGGTTGCTGATAAGCGCCCGTGCGATTGCAATCCGTTGCCGCTGCCCTCCGGATAATCCTGTGCCATGTTCTCCGACCATGGTGTCATATCCTTCGGGTAATTCACAGATGAAGTCATGCGCGCCCGCAAGCGTAGCCGCCGCAATGATCGCTTCGATTGACAAAGCCGGATTTCCCAGCGCAATATTATCCCGTACGGATCGGTTGAACAGCACGTTCTCTTGCAGCACCACACCAATCTGCTGCCGCAAGGATGCCGTATCGATCACCGATATGTCCTGACCATCAATCAGAATCCTGCCGCGATCCGGGACGTACAGACGTTGAACCAGACGTGTCAACGTGCTTTTACCCGATCCTGATCGCCCGACAATCCCGATGACTTCTCCCGGACTGATTTCAAGCGATACTCCGCGCAAAACATCCACAGAATCGGGGTGATAGCGAAATGAAACCTGATCAAACTCTATGGAACCATTCAAACGCGGCAAACGGGTTTTATTGCCGGCTATTTCCGGATGTGTATTCAGAATATCGCCCAGACGGCTCATGGATATTCCGACCTGCTGGAAGTCGTTCCACATCTGCGCCAGCCGCAATACAGGACTGGACACCTGTCCGGCCAGCATATTGAACGCCACCAGTTCTCCCACCGTCAGTTGATGGTCGATAACACTCTTGGCACCAAACCATAGAATGGCGGCTGTCACCAGTTTGCTGACCAATTGCACCCCGTTGCTGGCAAATGTGGCCACGTTCGTCACCGACAATCCGGCCGACACATAACCGGCAAGTTGCTGATCCCAGCGTTTGACCCATCCGGGTTCAACAGCCATCGCCTTGATTGTATCGATGCCACTGATGGTTTCGACCAGAAACGACTGACTTTCAGCGCCACGATTGAATTTTTCGTCCAGTCGCACCCTGATGGCCGGAGTAAAGACTACCGAAAGCAGGATGTACAACGGAAACGATGCAACCACAATCAGCGTCAGCTTGGCGCTATACCAGAACATGACCGCCAGAAAAACAACGGAAAACGCCAAGTCCAGCACCAGCGTCATCGCGTTGCCGGTCAGGAACGACCGGATATTTTCCAGCTCCCGAATGCGCGCCACCGAATCCCCTACACGCCGCGCCTGAAAATACGCCAATGGCAATCCAAGCAAATGCCTGAACAGGCGCGCACCCAACTCGACATCGAGCTTGCTGCTGGTGTGGGCAAATACCCAGGTGCGAATGCCCGTCAATACGACCTCGAACACATTGGCCACAACCAACCCGATGACAATGACATCCAGCGTGTCCATTGCCCGGTTTACCAGCACCTTGTCCATGACCACCTGAAAGAACAATGGCAAGACAAGGCCGATGATTTGCAGCACCAATGAGAGCAGCAGAATTTCACCCAACAAACTGCGATACTTGACGATTGCCGGGATAAACCAGGTAAAGTCAAATTTGGCCAGACTTCCGGCAAAACTGGCCTTGCTGGAAAACAGCAATAACTCGCCTGTCCACCGGTTCAGCAGTTCCGAAAGCGAAAACAACAGAGGCTGTTCGCCCGCATACTGGACCAGCACACGGTCAGGAGCGGCATTGGGCTCCGCAGAACCGACCCGTGCGATAATAAAGAACCGCCCATCACGGTCCTGCGCAATTGCCGGCAGCGGCGCATGTGTCAAGCGTTCCGGTCGTTGCTGCACGCTCCTCGCGCTCATGCCGAGATAATCGGCCGCAAGCAAAATCGTCTGTGCAGTTAAGGGTTGATGTCCAAACTGATGGCGCAACGCAACCTCATCCGCCGCAATCTGGTGAAATTGCGCCATGGCAAGCAACGCCCATAACCCACTGTCAGGCACAGCTTCCGACTGCGCCTGACCTGTAGTCAACTCACTCATATTTCTAAATTCAATGCCAGTTGGCGGCCAGCACCGGAGCAAGTTGTTGTTGCTGGGTCGTGCTCAGATTCATTTGACCCGACGGGGGCGGAGTCATGGATGCCATCGCCTGCACCAGAGAATTGATCCCGCTAGCCGAGATCGTGTCCCCCGATCCATCCCTGACAGTTCCAATCTGATAATACGTGCTGTCAAACCAGTTGGTTACCGTCTCGGTTTCCGACGTGCCGTCAACGGTGATAAGCAGATTGTTGCCCGAACGACTGAACCAGAGCTGATCTGCTGTCACATCTGAACCAAATGCCAGCGTGTCTGATGCGCCATTGGAAACGCTAAACGAATTAGCTCCGCTGCCATTGGCCAGCGTCAATGTTGCGGCAGAACCCATATTCACCGAATTATTCGATCCGTTCATCGTGGCATTGCCATTGACAACGAGTCCTGTCACGCCGGTTGCGTTGATCGTGTCCGAATTGCCGTTTATCGTCAGCCCCGTCGTTCCGGTCACATTGATCGTGTTGCTGTTGCCGCCAACGGTCAACCCGCTGACATTGTTATCATTGACCGTGTCACCAGTCAGATTGAGCGTACTGTAATTGCTGCTGACATTGACCGCCACACCCGAACTGGTCAGGTTCAGTGTATCGTACGATCCCGTCACCGACACGCTGCCGAAGGCATCGCCCCCCGTCTGGTTCAGCGCGTTGCCATATCCGGCCAGCGTCAGCGCATCACCGGTGGCATTTGCCGTGACATCAAATATGCCGTAATACCCCGCAATGGTGGTGCTCGTGTTGGCTGCCTGCTCGATCACATCCGCCGTCCCGTGGTACACGGTTTCCGTGATCGTATCATTACTGCCACTGGCCAGCGTCAGTGTGCTGGCTCCCATGTTCACCGTGTCATTCGAGCCGGTTAGCGTGGCGCTGCCGGTCAGGTTCATCGTGCCCACGCCGCTGGCCGTGATCGTGCTCGACCCGCCGTTCACCGTCAGGTTCGTGAGGCCACTTGTCGCATCGATGACGCTCGAATTGCCGTTCACCGTCAGGTTCGCCACGCCGCTGGTGTCAACCGTGTTGCCGTTGCCGTTCACCGTCAAATAGTTCGTGCTGCTGGCCGTGACCGTGCTGCTGGTCAGGTCGAGCGTATCGTAGTAGCCGTTGCCGCTCACAGTCACCGCTGCACCTGTGCTGGTCAGGTCCAGCGTGTCTTCACTTCCCGTGACCGACACGCTACTGAATGCATCGCCCCCCGTCTGGTTCAGCGCGTTGCCATATCCGGCCAGCGTCAGCGCATCACCGGTGGCATTTGCCGTGACATCAAATATGCCGTAATACCCCGCAATGGTGGTGCTCGTGTTGGCTGCCTGCTCGATCACATCCGCCGTCCCGTGGTACACGGTTTCCGTGATCGTATCATTACTGCCATTGGCCAGCGTCAGTGTGCTGGCTCCCATGTTCACCGTGTCATTCGAGCCGGTTAGCGTGGCATCGCCAGACAGGTTCAAGGTGGTAATACCGCTTGTGTCTATCGTATTGCCGTTGCCGTTCACAGTTAACGAATTGGCATTGCTGGCAGTAATCGTGCTGCCGCCCAGATTAAGCGTATCGCTATTCCCGCTGACAGTAACCGCCACGCCGGTGCTCGTCAGGTTCAGGGTGTCACTGGAGCCTGTGACCGACACGCTGCCGAAGGCATCGCCTCCCGTCTGCGTCAGCGTATTACCGCCACCCGCCAGCGTCAGCACATCGCCGGTCGCCTGCGCCGTCACGTCGAACGTGCCAGTATTTCCGCTCAGAGTATTGCTCGAATTTGCCGCCTGTACAAAGAAATTGATGAAATTTCCCGATTGCGTCACCGTGTTGCCGCTGCCACTGGCCAATGTCAGCGTCACAGGCGTACCCACGCTTACCGTGTCATTCGATCCGCTCAGTATAGTACTGCTATCCAACACCAGCGACGCATCATTTGATGAAACAACGACAGAAGCCTGCCGGGTCGTCCCCAAGGTGGCGATAGTATTTTGAAACAAGGTTGACGGAGATGGGTAATACGCATTGAGTGCGCTCACAATACCATTGTATGCACTCGATCCGGACAAGAATGTGCCAAATTCAAGTTGTTGCATCGTACTCATACTGCTCAAAGCATTGACAAGTCCGGAAACGTCATAAGTAAACGATTGCGTCGTCGGGTTATAGCTCAGCTTTACATCTGTCAACAAATTCTGATTTGTTCCGTAATTCAGCAAACAACCGCTGACATAATTGACCAGTTGATTCCATGCCGCCTCCACCATAGGAACGCCCGCCATCGTCACTAAGGTCGTAGACCAGCCACTATTGTTTGAATACTGGGCGCCGACGAATTTGGACAGCGCATCAATTTCGCGTGTGTCTCCCGTGAAATGATAAGCCTCCTCAGGAGAATTATTCTGCACCCCCGTCCAGGTAAAAATCAGGTTGCTGATCAATGACGGCTGTTCCGCTGGTGTGGCGGCAAGGTACTGCTTGACCAGATTGGCAAGGTTACCGGTGGTATCCAGCGCCATCGCCACTTGCAGATTATGCACATCGCCCCAGCCGGCCACATCGGGCAGGTTTGCATAGGCGCTATTGACGGTACCGGCGCTTTCGTCGATGGTATTGGAGGTGTTGATGGACATGTTCATGTCCGAGAGCGTGCCGGTCGTGCCGTTGCCATAGGTGACGGTGCTGGTCGCGAGCGTCTTGTCGCCGTTGGCATCCGTTGTGTTGACCGCCGTCGAATTCAGGCTGATGGAGGTAATGCCCGCCTGCGCCAGCGTTTCAAGGTGTCCAGAGCCGGGCTGGCCGTTGGAACCCACCCAGATCTCGATCTGGTTGAAATCCGTATCGGACGCGTTGATCACGCCATCGTGATTGGTATCCAGTGTCGCCAGTTGGGTAAACCCGGCCTGCCCAAGTTTGTTGCCGTTCTGGTTGGTGGTGCTGCTGCCGATGATGGTGAACCCGTTGTTCAGCGTGCCTTTCGCATTGGTGACATCCACCAGTACTGCAGCATTGGAACTGAACCACGAGCTTTGTTCCGCAAAGCCCGTGTTCTGGTAATCCACAAACGCACCATTTGCCAACGAAGTCGTCGTCACCGCCTGACCGTTGGTGGAGATGACCAGCGGGTCGATGACCTGGTTCTGGGCGTTGCCAAGTAAACCAGAAACAATGTTGGCAAGTGTACTGCTGTCGGCAGCCCCCTGAATTCCGTTATTGATTGCATTGTCCAACAGATCTGTTAATGAACTTAGAGTTGAAATCAAATCACTACCGTAATTTGCAGATGCGCTAATCAGAGCGCCCGCAAGAACAAGCTCCGGATTATCAGTCACGTTACCAACCGAACTTATCAGTCCTCCCAAGCTACCAATTACATCGGAAATTGAACCAGTGCCAGCCTCGTATTGACTGATGTTATACATCAATGTTACTGCATTCGTTTGGAGTAAATTCCCGTTTAAAAAACCTTTTAGGTAATCATTTTGACTCAAATCGAAAACAAGCCCAGCCACATCTTGAGAAAAGACAAGAAAATTACTTGTTGTTTGATTTTGATACCAGGCATTAAAATCATGATAAGTATTACTCAAATCCAACAAATTTCCAGGTGTAAGAATTTTTCCAGCCATGTGAAATCCTCCATTTACTTTAGAATTCGATCAAAAAAAACAGAAAACATCATTGTCATCATTGTGGCCACAACATTAATCTGTGCCAGAACATGAATATAACCACAAATTTTTCTAAATATGCTGATATTGCTTGTCATGGTAGAATAAAACATAGGTATCAAAGGCGCCAGCGCCCATCCAGCTCTGTAACTAACATGATCTTTCATGCTCCTTTGATACACATCAGGTGAATAGAAAAGTTGCGCAAGATAGTTTCCTAATATCCATATAATAATTGCAGATAAAATAAAAATGTTTCGATGCGAAAACAAAAAATTGCTTTCACTGAAATAGTGCACGGCAAATCCAGTGAAAATCCCTAAAAATAGACCAACAAGCGGAAAGTAACGAAGCACAATCCAGGCCAACTTATGAAGTTTATTCATATTAAAATTTAAAGTGATTGTTGAACCGCTATTCAGCATCAATGCAAGCTTATTCGATACGAATTTCTGTTAAAAATCGTTTTACTCCACTCCGTTGCGCGCATCGTTATCGCCACCATCTTCCACCCTGATATGTATCCCGCCATACGCCGCTGCGATCAACCACCAGAAAGCCAGTACCTGCATAATAATTTCAACGATGAAAAGCTTTGCAGGCAGAATGATTCCATAATCATGCAATATATACGACAGAGCTTTGACGAAAACGCGCCATCCCTGAACCAGCAATATTGTTCTCCAGAAAACCCCCCAGACCAAGGCCAATGCATGCTTGGCTGATAGCGGCAGATTGAGAAGTCGCCCGTTTTCTGTGACTGCTATTCGCCATTTTTTACCACGAACATTGACAGGTTTCCTGAAAAGTTTGCTGGAAAAAACATACCACTGAATTCCAAAAATCGAAATTATTGTAAAGATTATGATACCAAAATGGGGATCATGATGGGTTTGCGACACCCCCATCAGCTTTATGAACAGACCGTAAAAAATGATACTGATCAAGGCGAAGCCGATTATATAAAGCAGTGACCAGCGAAATAATCGCGACCACAAAATAAAGGAAATGAAGAACATTGATTTATTTGAAATTTTCATTCAAGCCCCCACCCACTGCCAAAAAATATATTTAAAATTTGAGTAAGGCTTAATCATCCGATCGTGACTCTACGTAAGACAAATTCTTACAGACCGCCGCGTTTTTTTCTGCGGGGATGATACTCCTTGTTCAAAACCATTACAACATAATTGTTATGAATGATATATGACAGCCAACCTACATCCATCAACCAACCTCCCTGCCACACGGTGACCCAGATATTACGTGCTCGGCTCTGGTTTATGCATTCCAGCACTGACACTAAAACCCGAACATCCTCCGTTGCTCCTGCCAGTCCACCGGCACATCTGTCTCGCGACCACGCAACGTATGCAGATTGAGATGACGAGGCTGACGTCCTTCAAGGATGGCCTGCACGATGTCGGGCGCCAGCCGTGTCAGCCGTAACACCTCCGCGACCCAGCCTGGTTCCAGCCGGAGTTGCCGGGCCAATTCTGCGATGTTGGCGACTTTGCCGGTATCCAGCAATTTCTGCCAATAGCAGGCTTTGCCCAATGTGCGGATCATGGGCAGATCAAATGATGATTTGACCTGTGCGCTGCTGTTTCCCGGCGGCGGAACCAATACCTTGCTGTAACTGCGACGCTTGATGCTCAATGGCACGAAGGTCACGGAGCGGCCACCAGCTTCAAACTGGCGTGCATCGCCCGCCATCATGATTTCCACCTTTCGCCGCGCCACCACTGCATGGAAGTTCCCGGTATCTGTTTCCATCACACCATCTCCATTTCATCAACCGAATCCACCGCTGCGTCACGCTGTTCCTCGACGAAGGGATGACGTTCGAGTTCCCGTCGGAATGCTTGCCAGCCGTCATCACGCCAAACGATATCCAGCCCATCGGCGCGCAATTGCACCCGTTCGATCAGGAGCCGCACGATCCGGTGTTGCTCAACCGGAAACAGGTGATCCCACACGGTGCCGATCTGGCGCATGGCAACCATGATGGTGGGTTCGTCAAGGGAGTTGCGTTCCTGCAAAGTCTGAGCGGATTGCCATACCGCAACCATTATCTCGGGGGCTTGCAAAACTTGATGTACTTGGGACAAGACGGCAGTCTCGATTTCTACCGCTGGCAGTGCTCCCATACCACACCGGCCTGGCTGACTTGATGCGCCGGCATTCTGTCGCTTTTCCAGATATGGAACATAGTACCGGTAC
Organism: Pseudomonadota bacterium; assembly: GCA_021790625.1. Lineage (GTDB taxonomy): Bacteria > Pseudomonadota > Gammaproteobacteria > Burkholderiales > Sulfuriferulaceae > Sulfuriferula. The sequence continues at coordinate 31,249 of JAJYGL010000239.1, forward strand.
CGCCGCCCATCTTTTTTGGTGGTGTGCGACGGAATCATGCGCTGCCCGTCCGGCGCGTACAGCAAACCCGACAGTAGTGCGGGGTTTGATGTGTGCTGCACCCGTGGGCCTCGTTTGCGCCCGTCGATCACCGCATGAACCGCATCCCACACTTCCCGGTCGATGATCGCTTGATGCTGACCGGGATAAGATTGACCGTGATTGCTGATTTCACCGAGGTAGAGCCGGTTGCGCATCATCGAGAACAGATACTGCTGGTCGATGGTTCTGCCGGGACGATGGCGCCCCGTTTGGGTGATCCAGGATTTTGTTGTGCGGCCCTCAATTTTCAGCTCGCGTACCAATTGCGCTGCCGAGCCGTGCTCGGCATAGCGGATGAAGATGTCGCGCACCAGATCTGCCTCCGACTCGTTGATGACCAGCTTGCGATCCTTGACGTCGTATCCCAGTGGCGGCATACCACCCATCCACATGCCCTTGGCCTTGCTCGCCGCCAGTTTGTCGCGGATGCGCTCACCGGTCACTTCGCGTTCGAACTGGGCAAAGGAGAGCAGGATGTTGAGCGTGAGGCGCCCCATGCTGGTTGTGGTATTGAACTGCTGGGTGACGGATACGAAGGTCACGCCGTGAGCATCGAACAGGTCGACAATCTTGGCGAAGTCACCGAGCGAGCGCGACAGCCGGTCGATCTTGTAGACCACCACGACATCGACGCGGCCATCCTCGATGTCAGCGAGTAGCCGCTTCAAGGCCGGGCGGTTCATGTTGCCGCCTGAAAACCCACCATCGTCATAACCATCGTCGATGGCAATCCAGCCCTCATGCCGCTGGCTGGCAATGAAGGCAAGCGCGGCATCCCGTTGCGCTTCCAGGCTGTTGTATTCCTGATCCAGCCCCTCGTCCGTGGATTTGCGGGTATAGACGGCGCAACGACGCTTCGGTGTCGTGGCAGGAGATGATGTCGATGGTTTCATGCTTGTCCTTTCCGGCGTTCACGATGACAGGGTTTCAATCCGAAAAACACCGGTCCCGAGTAGTTGGTGCCGGTAATGGCGCGTGCCACAGCCGTGAGGCTTTTGTAGGGATGCCCCTGGTATTCAAAGCGTCCATCATCGAGTACGGTCACGTGATGGTCGATACCGTCGAATTCACGTACCAGCATGGTTCCGGGCGCAATCCGGCTTTCCGATCGGCGCTTCTGGTTGGGCACCTCTCCGGTCTCGCCGATTTTTTCCAGGCGGCGGCGAATGGTTGCAGACAAACCGCCGAAAGCCCGCTCCTGCAGTTTGTACGCGATACGGCTTTCCAGATAGGTGCGATGGTGATGCCCCGGGCGACGATCGAAAAACTCGTCCCAAAGTCCCCACAGATTTTCCATGGAAAGATCGGGCAACTGCGCGATTTGCGCCGTTACGTTGGTTGCATGTGTCGTCATTGGCGAACTCCTTCTTGATAAGACGGGTTCACATGAACGCTCTGGTTGCCAGTAATAGCAAGACGAACCGCACTCGATTCGCGTGATTCGCAACCAGGGGGAACGGCGTGCATTCGCAATAGTGCTGCGGCCAGAAGATCGGCGATTTCGCGTTGCGGGCGCCGGGGACGGGGTTCTGTCACCGACTGGCGAAGAGTAGAGGGGAATTCCGGTTTTGACATGGTTGGCGATCCTGATGGAAAACGCTGTCCATGGTATCGCCCAACCCGATGCGGAGTAACTCGTTTGGTGGGGAATGTGCGGTAATGACGGGCCGATCGGGATTCAACCCGTCAAGTGAATATCGAGGAGACTGAAACCCTCTACCTCACGGGAGGTTGCCCGCTATCGATGAAACGATCGAATGTGTCGTGCGTCTCCTCATCCTCCCATCCGCTGCGCACATATTGTCGTGGCGGCGCCGACTCCAGCATCAGCAAGGACAGCACCCGATTGCCACCGGGATAGCTGTGTTTCAGTTCCCGAATCTTGATGTCATTGGCCTCACTGGTGCACCAGATGTTCGCCGTCATGTCGACACCATCCCACTCCTGCTCGACGGAGTCATCGGCGGCCAGTGTGCCGTACAGCGGCTCTTGCGGATCAGAGGTCTTGCGCAAACGCACGCGGGTCTTGCGGGCTTCGCCGCTGGGCCACTGATATTTTAAGAAGCCATGATCCCAGTACACCAGCATGGCACGCTGCTCGGTGTACTTGACGATGCGGATCGACATCGATTCCAGGGATACCCCGAACTCTTTGGCCAGATCGCCGATCAGATGGAAATCGATACGCTTGCCCGCAATCCGGTCACGCAGCATGTCGCCGGGCATCAACAGGTTGCTCGCGAAATCATCGGCTTCGCGTTCGATCTGCTTCAGGTTGTCGATGCCGGAATAGACGCTTTCCTTATCACACAGGAAACTGGGCTGGCTAGTGCGGTGCAGAATGAAATGTCCAAGCTCGTGGGCGATGGTGAAGCGTCTCCGTTCTGGCCGAGCCTTGGGGTTCACGAAAATCCCCCACTCGATTTCATTCTCCGGGTTGCGCACCAGTGCGCCTTCACTGGCATTCCAGGTCAGGTCGGCGGGTTCCTTGATCACGCTTCCACGACCGAACGGAGTGTCGGGCAATACCTGACGCACGAGATTCAAATCGATCGGCAGAGTCCGTAAACCCATTGCATCGAGCCAATTCAGGATGCGGACAGCTGCCTTGAATGCGTTCAGGTCGTCCGTGGCGGTCAAGATTTATTCTCCGACCCCGCTTTTGTCGGAGTACCGAACATGAGTTTCAACGCATCGCGGTATTTGCTTTTTTCAGCCTCACTCATACCAGCATATTCGCGGAAAAATGCGACGTCGGTCGGGCTTGGGCTTTGCATTGACTCAACGGGCTCACCGAGCAAATCCTGGATGGTGACTCCGAGCGTCTTGGCGATGGCATTCAGTCTTTCTGCGGTGGGTTTCTGGCCCTCGCGCATCTCCAATTCCCAGATATAGGCTTTGGTGCAGCCGACGTTGTCTGCCACCTGCTGCAGGGTCAGCCCCTTGGCTTCCCGAAATTCCCGCAGCCGCTTTCCAAATGGGTTTTGCATGGAATTCTCAATTTTATGATCAGACCGTCGGAGTATAGCAGAGAGAGCCTAATTGATGAAGATGTCCTGCTTTGATTGACAAGCGGAATTACGGGCGTAGAATGGTAAATGTATCGTTCTGCTTTACTTTGTGTGCGATGCAGGCTTTTTTCGTGAAACCCAGTCGCCGCCGGCAGCGCGAACGTCCACAAGACCCGAGCCCCTCGACGACAGCTCATAAGGATCAAAAAATGAAGACTTACGCTGACGTTCTGTTCCACCTGCCGGTTGACGGCACCCTGCGCACCTACCTCGAAAACCAGGGACTGGCGCTGCCCCCTGAATTTGACTGGGCCGACAACGCCACAACGACCGAGCGCCTGATCGAGGCGATCCGGGAATATCCCGAGACCAAGGTACGCGACAAAATCGTAGCCGGATTGCAAGTGAGCGATCAGCTTGCTCACCCGCGCGGCAAACAGGCGATGTTCCAGATCGGCACCTGGCATGCCGATGCCTTGATGGGTCTGA